>CAXFTV010000173.1:0-5556 GCA_964005845.1 uncultured bacterium | reverse complement strand
GCTATAACGGCGTGCTTGCATTTTGGAACTAACCCGAACAGTTCTAGAATTCTCTGACTTTCTTTTGTGCCAGAATCTTGCCCACTCAAGAAATTCGTCGATCTTGTGGTCCATCTAACGGCCTCTAACCCGCCCGCCGCTGGCGGCGGGTCGGCTGCAGTGTACCGAGGCCGATCACCTCACCTTCCGCCTCATCCCCCCCTGGTCGGATGGGACGACCCATCTGCTGTGGCCACTACCTAAAAAGGGGGCGCCTAAAGCCGCACTCCCGGAGGACAAGGGACCGAGCACACGACCAAATCGCTTGACACGAAAACCTAAAAGGGCCTTTATAGTTACTATACATACCCTTGAGGGGCTGAGGCTGAGCTGGCGGACGGCACCGATCACCGGCTAGTCCCGCTCCGCAGGCCTCTACGCGTTTGGTCGCTTGACGCGACTATCGATCACACTCTTAATCCTTCCCAATCAGACTCCGTTGACGCTGCGCCCGAAGGCCGGTTAGCGTCACCATCGACCCGCTTCTGAGAAAGGCACTCGCCATGGCTTCCTTCCCGACCCGATTGGATCTGATACTAAAGGGCGGCCACGTCGTCGACCCCGCCAATGACATCGACGCTGTTATGGACGTGGGCATTGCCGATGGCAAGATTGCCCGGGTAGAGGCCAAAATCCCCGGCGCCGACGCCGAGCACAGCGTCGACGTTTCCGGCCTCTACGTGACGCCGGGGCTCATCGACATCCACGTGCACTCCTACCACCTGCGCGGGGCCTCTGCCGATCCTGCTGGCTCCGATCTCTATTCAAAGGCCGGCAAGTACACCGGGAGCCTGCGCGCCGATGCCCACTTTCTAAAGGAGGGTGTCACCACCTGCGTCGACACCGGCACCGCCGGCGCCGACGAGATCGAACACTTCCGCAAAACGGTGATCGAGAAATCATTGTGCCGACAGTACGCCTACGTCAACATCTCGGCACCGGGTATGGGCGAGCCGGAACAGACCGTATCCAATCTCGATCCCAGGACGGCGGCCGAGGCAGCGCGCGCGCATGCCGACGTCGTCGTCGGAATCAAGACCGCCCACTTCTGGACCAAACTACCCTTCGACGACGAGCACCCGCCCTGGGCCTCCGTAGACAACGCTGTCGCCGCCGGAGAGCTCTGCGGCATGCCGGTCATGGTCGACTTCTGGCCTCGGCCGCCGGAACGCCCTTACGACGATCTCATCCTCAAGCATCTGCGACCGGGTGACATACACACACACGTCTTCGCCCGCCAGTTCCCTATTCTCGACGACGACGTCAGGGTCCACGACTACATGTTCGCCGCCCGCGAGCGGGGCATCCATTTCGACGTCGGCCACGGCGCCGCCAGCTTCTGGTTCCGCAATGGGGTCCCCGCCCTGCAGCAGGGATTCCCACCGGATTCCATCAGCACCGACTTGCACATGGGCAACATCAACGGTCACGTGCACAGCATGCTGGACTGCATGTCAAAGTACCTCGCCATGGGCATGGCCTTCCAGGAAGTCATCTACCGCTCAACGGTGACCCCTGCCAAGGCAATTCGGCACACCGAACTCGGCACACTAAGCGTCGGCGCCGCGGCCGACGTCGCCGTGCTCAATCGGCGCGGTGGCAACTTCACCTTTCGCGATTGCGGGTGGGGGCGGATCTCCGGATCAGAGCGCCTGGAATGCGACCTGACCCTCGTTGCCGGCCAGATCGTCTGGGACCGTCCGGGCCTGAGCTGCCCGGACTGGGAGGACGGCGGTCCCGATTACTTTGACCTGCCGGATACCCAAGAAGTGGGCGTGCCGCGACTTTGGCACAGCTGAGCAGGTGAGCGATACTTCGGCCCTTCCCACATACGTCAATTCCAGGTTCCCATCGGCGCTTGCACGGGCCCCGCTATCGTCAGCCTGCGCTGCCGCAAACCACGCAACGGAAAGAGGAATGCGGAGAAACTTGGTGCAGATGTCGTGTTTACGACGGCAGCCTTACGTATCGTCCTGGTGTAGATTGCAAACTGATCGTGGCGTAGGGGTGAGGATGCACACATGCAGACCGCCAGCCCCCATTCGCGTTCACTGCCGACAGGAGAGCAGGCAGAATGCGCTGCTTTCTTCCATTCGGACTACTTATGAGATCACTCAAATGACTCGAAAATCTCATTTCCTCATAATACTCGCGGCAGTGTCTATTGGCCTGGCAGCGCGCCAGTCATCGGCGGAGACCCGGGCGACAGACGATACAGCCGCCGTAGACGCTGTTGCACAACTCAACGCTTTGTACGCGGACCATGACGAAGCGTATCTCGCCCTAAATCCGATAGCCGCGACCTTTCGCGGTGATAACCGTTTCAACGATCAGTGGGGGCCGTATGACCGCCTGTCCAACGAGTACGCGGAGGCCACACTCGCGATGGACAAGGAGTACCTGGAACGATTGCTCGCAATCGACAGCTCGACACTGAGCGGCCAGGACCGTCTGAGCTATGAGATCTTCAAGCTCCAGCGCGAAAATTCAATCGAACGAAGCGAACAAGGCTATAACAAATTCGAGACCCTGGCCCCCGTCAGTCAATTCTTCAGCACGCCGAACTTCCTGGTCATATTGGGATCCGGTGCGTCGGCTCAGCCTTTTGTTACTCCAGAGGACTACGATAATTGGATCAAGCGTTCCAGTGGCTTCGTGCGGCACGTTGAATTATCGATCGGCAAGATGCGCGAAGGTGTCGAACTCGGCGTGGTTCGTCCTCGAATTCTGATGGAAAAAGCCTTGCCGCAGCTGGCAGCACAGGTTGTAGAGGATCCGGAGCAAAGTGACTTCTGGGGGCCTATCGCCCTGATGCCGGACTTCAGTGCCAAAGAGCGCGCCCGTATCGAAGCTGAATATCGCGATCACATCGGTAACGTGTTGGTTCCGGCCTACAAGAAACTGCACGACTATATTGAGAATGACTATCTGCCGAATACCCGAGAGACAATCGGGCAGAGCGACGTCCCGGGCGGTGCGGACTACTATGCCTTTAAAGTGCGCGAGTCGACAACGACCGACTATACGCCCGAAGAGATTCACGAAATCGGCAGGCAGGAAGCCGAGCGTCTGTTTGCAGAAATGCAGCAGGGCAAAGAGCAGGTGGGATTCAACGGCGATATGCAGGCGTTCTTCCAGTTCTTGAGGACGGATCCGCAGTTCTATTTCGAAACGGAAGAAGCGATTGTCAAAGCCTATGATGATCTGCGGAATGTGATCAATCCGCTGTTGGATCCAGTGTTTGACCTCAAGACGGACGCGGATTACGTAGTACGACCGGTCGAAGCGTTTCGCGCGAAGTCTATGGCGGCAGCCCAGTACTCTCCGGGCACGCCAGACGGTTCACGACCGGGCGTTTTTTACATCAACACCTACGACCTTCCGTCACGACCAAACTACATTATGGAAGCACTGTCGCTGCATGAGGCAGCGCCGGGACATCATTTCCAGAGTTCCGTCGCGCGCGAACAGGACCAATTGCCATCGTTCCGGCGTTTCGGCAGGTATACCGCTTACAACGAAGGTTGGGGACTTTACGCCGAATCTCTCGGCAAAGAGCTGGGCTTGTACACGGATCCGTACCAGTACTTCGGCGCACTTTACATGGATATCTGGCGTGCCAATCGACTGGTCGTAGACACCGGCATGCACGTGATGGGCTGGAGTCGACAGGAAGCCATCGATTGGATGCAAAGCAACTCGCCGATAACCGACACCGACGTTATTGCGGAAGTGGAGCGGTATATCGCGATTCCCTCACAGGCCCTGGCCTACAAGATCGGCCAGTTAAAGATCCGTGAACTGCGCGAGCGGGCCGAGGCGGCATTGGGCGACAAGTTTGATGTTCGTCAGTATCACAACCTGGTATTGACCAGCGGGTCTGTGCCACTGCTGGTACTCGAGTCTGAAGTCGAGCGCTGGATTGCAGCGCAGCAATAGCTAAGGGTTGACCTAGCGGTCGATCCGTCGTCGCCTTGCCGGGATGGGCCTGGGGCGACCGCCACCCGTCACGCCGGCCCGCTCCACAGGCCGTTTTCGCCCACGTCACCTGATTCACCTCGGCACCGGTGCGCCTCGGCCGCCCGACACCGCCTGAAGTTCGTCAGAGTCCACCGTCCGCTGTTATTCCAACTGGGCCGCATCGCCGCCGGTTCTTTCTCTCATTTTTCGTGCTGGCAACGCGGCGAAAACCGATTCTGTAATCGGCATTCATGTTTCAATCGTGGCAAAATGAAATGACGCCCACGACTTTTTCATAAACCTGCCGCCGTCTGGCTCGACTTCCAATCGCTCCAGCCCAAGTGGCGATAGCCCCCAACCGCACGAACGTTTTCGTCGTGAGCCGTTGTCAGCCAAATCTCCTTCCAGCCTTCCGACGGCAGCCAGTCTTCGACCAAACCCAGCAAATGCTTCCCGATCCCTTGAGCTTCGAATTCCTTGAGCAGGGCAATGACCCGAATTTCGCCGTTTGTCCTGTTACCCATCGCGAATCCAACAACACGGAATTCGATTTCGCAGAGCCATCCGCGATGGGATTTATCTAACATATAACGATTCCCAACTGCCAGAATTCTTCGAATCCTCGATCATTGTCCCATGTTGCGACCCGGACGTCGAAAATTTCCTGCATATCATCCGAACGAATTTCACGAGACGTGGGATTGCAACCATGACTGCCGGCTTTTTTATTTTGCGTTTGAATTGTTTGCATCAGCGCCGCCTGAAATGCAGCACGCCGCACCCTGTGCGGGATCAGGGCCCCTGGCTGGTAGCCGAAGCCAGCAAGTGCTATGTGCAGCGACGGCGTTCCGATGCGGCGGTGGAGATGGGCTACGAGGCGCACCTGCCGCTGGCCATTCCCGCGGCGGATCCGCAGGTGCGTCACGCGCTGCCCTTTTATATAGCCGATGATATCGAGGGGGCCGGGGAGCGGCTTCGCCAGGTGCAACTCCGGCTCAGAATTCGGCAGACCGTAAGCGCCGACCGGTTGACGATTCTGCTCAACGGCAACTCGCTGGAAGGTGAATTGTGCCGCCGCCGCTTCGGCCATGCCTTTGGTCCCTACGATGCCCAGTGGTTGGAGTTCGAGCTGGAGGGTGTGCGGCCCCGTCGGGGAGAAAATATGCTGGAAATCTCTCTTGACAGCCGGCCGGCGGGGCTGGCCGGCGGGATCAGTCTGGAGGAGATGGAAGTCTACCTTGAATACGGCCCCTATCCCTCGAAGCTTAATCCCTAGCGGCTATCTCGAGAAACGCTTAAACTTTTTTCCGGAAGAGGAGCAATGGCACCTGTAAAAGTTTTGATTACTGGAGTCTCCGGGCTGGTGGGCAGTGCCGCGTATCTGCACCTGAGCCAGTGGCCGGAGCGCTACGAGCTCTATGGTTTGGGGCGGCGGCGCGAATTGTCGGAGCGGGTATTCGACGAGCGCCGGATCGATTTGCCGGAAGACCGGTTCTTTATTTGCGATATTGCGGATATGGAGGGGGTTGCGGCTGCGGTAGCGGGTATGGATGCGGT
>CAXFTV010000172.1:0-4648 GCA_964005845.1 uncultured bacterium | reverse complement strand
GCTGTGGTCTAAAGCGGTTCGGAGCGCTGGATACATTCTCAGTTATCAAGGGGCGCCCCTCGATCGACAGACGGTCAGCGCGTTCCTGTACCCAGGGCCAACAGCTAGATTCTGGCTGCACTTCGGACGCAGCTATTGCCAGCAGAAAGGTCGCACTCAGGCCAAGCTTCCTCAAAAAATCCACCAATCGGTCTCCTGGATAGACAGGCCCCGCACGACTAAGGACGGCCATTTTTTCGCCGTTGAAATTTTTGGACTGAGGCATCTCATTGACCATCCCGATAAGTTTCGATCATGGTCTCGGACAGGGCGAATACACAGGAACTGCGGGCGCCACCTATGCTCTTTTTCCACCCCTCATGCAGATAGGGTTTCCCCGGCACGCTTCGACCATCCATTGCGATAGAAGCCACATCTGTGAACACCAGCAAGGTAAAAAAATCGCGTCCCTCGCTGAAAACCGGAGCGGGGCCCTCGGCGATGACCGGCGGCTGCAAACTCGACCAGGTGGAGACGATATTATGACCCTCTGCCTCGATGGTCCAGTTGGGTGCCCACCGGATATCCCCGCCGCGTTCGATCCTGGCCGGGTATAGGGGCAACTCCCTATCAAAAGGATTGCCGCTGCCCCTTATCATATTTTCCAGAATAAAATCGGCTAACGCTGGCGCATCTGTGCACACGCCGCACAAACCATCCTCCCCAGCGATATCTACCAAAGCCACGCTGCCCTCTCCCGCAGCGCTGTAACGAGTATAATAAAGGCTTACCATTGCGTTATTATTTGTGGCGCCGGGGAGCCGCAAATAGTTGATCCAATGCTCGCCCGACCAAATCAGCCTACCGGGATTCACGACAGGGCGCGACATAAAGAGATCTCCTCCTTTATAAAAGGATCCAATTTGACGAAACTAATCATGCTAAAGCAGCTACCGCCATTTGCGAGAAATTTGCGGCACAGGCTAAATTTTGCGTTTTTTAGCACCTCGACTCCTACCAGGGGAAAAAAATGCATCTAAACAAAGATCGGTTCCTCCAAGAAGGTTACCTCGTGCTGCGCAATGTCATCCCCCCCGAAAGACTGGAGGAATTGCGCACCGCATACGAAATTATGGTCGAGCGCCAGAAGCTCATCTGGGCTCGGCAACGGGGCCCGGACGACCCACCTGGTGGAGTCTGGGAAAGTGGCACCCAACCGCGTCTGATATTGCACAATATGGGCCCGCAGATGGATGAAAAGACCGCCTCTACCCTGGAAATATGGCTGCACGAAAATCTGCACGGGGTCAGCTCCGAGTTGCTGAGCCTGGAAGATGCATGCGTTACGGAAATGATGATGATGTGCAACCCCGTACGGGACTGCGGACCGGCCGCATGGCACCGCGACTTCTCTCCATCCTACTGCGCCCCGCTACAGGGATACGTCGACGACATCGTAGAAAATGGACCGCGCTATGTCCAGTGGAACGTCCCACTCTACGACGACGATGTTTTGTGGGTCGTCCCCGGCAGCCATAAACGCTTTAATAGCGAGGCCGAAAATCAGCAATTGCAAAAAGATACCCGGGCTCCCCTCGACAGTGGGGTTCAAACCCAGCTCAATGCCGGTGATGGCGTTGTCTATATTCTGCCCATCCTGCACTGGGGCAGCAATTACAGCAGCAAAAAACGGCGTACCATCCACGGCGGTTTTTCCGCCTTTGCCCACTACCCTGATCTGAGCTATCTCGATTACCTATCGAGTGCGGCCCGGTCCACCTTTGCCCGCTGGGAAAAATATAGTATCGAAAAAAGATATAAAACCGAATCGGTGCTGCGTGCCGTGCTAAAGAAAGATGGCATGGCCTATCACCTTGCCCTCGACGAACTCCACCCCGGGCGCGGTCCAAAGGGCAAGTTGCAATCGACCCTCTTCCTAAGCAAAGCCGCGCGCCGCATACGCGATCTCAAAGGCCCCGACTTCGCCCAGTTGCCCGATCGGGAGAGAGGGGCTGCAACCAGCGTGCATCCCATGACCTTGCAATGGGGCATGCCCATCGCCGAACGCTTTACACGAGAGGAAGCAGAAATACTGTGGAACCGCTTCAAACCGGTTGACGACGCCCTGCGGGCCGATGCTGAACAAAGCGCACCGGGTTTTCAGGGGGCTCCCTCAACCTACGAGCTCAACAAGGTCCCTCCAAGGCTCAGCGTCGACAGCTTTATCGCCGCTTGGTGAGCTGGCCGGCCTTCGCCTAAAACCTGCTGACCCAGGGCCTCCTAGCAGCCCCGAGCTTGGGGACATACAAGTGATTTCAAGCCGGTTTCTCATACCGCTGCTCTCCGGGGAATCGCGGCATCTTAATTTTTTTAACCTGGAGCTCAAAGGGCCAGATCCGGGAACTGCAAAAGCCGCCTGGCTGTTCCCCCCATAATCTCCTGGCGTTCATCTGCGTCCAGTCCTGGCAACAATTCATCGACAATTCGCACCATCTTTTCATAACCGGGATCATCGACAATCCAGGGAAAATCCGTTGCCCACAACAGGCGCTCGGCGCCAAATCCCTGCATCCTGTCTTTGGGCGCGTGCAGGCGCTCGTGCCACTCCTGCAAATCCCGGTAGGGCCATTGCTCCTTGCTTAAGGCGTACTGCCCGGAAAGGTGTACAAAGACGTTATCGTATTGGTGCAGCCCCATGGTCGTATAGCGACTCAATGGGGGAAACTGAGAAAATTCAACCCGCGGCCGCCCCTTCCCATCCCAGCTAAAACTACCCTTGCTAGGACAGGCCAGCATGTGGTTGAATACTACCCGGACCTGAGGGAAGGCCTCGATCAGGAAGGGCACTGTGTGGGCGTCCACTGCACGCGGGTAAAGCCAGAGCACATAGTCTTTCTCAGCGGCATGTTGCCAAATCGGAAAAGTCGCAAAGGTGCGGATATCCATTGGGGCCAGCGGATCAGCTGGTCCGCCAATGGAAGACAGCCTGAATCCAATCACCCCTCCACCTGCCGCCAGGCGATCCATATGCTCCTGGGGTTTCGGTTCGTCGGCGGGTATCAAGCCTATACCCAGGAAGCGGCGCGGAAAAGTTTTTAAGCAGTGGCGCAAATAGCTGTGGTGTTCCAGATGGGTACCGCCAATCTGGACCAGCACCGCCTGATCCACCCGGTTTTCTGCCATTTTTTCGAGCAGCCTCTCCACTGGTGCCTCGCCAGTGGCCGGGAGTTGCTTGGTGATCAGGCGGGGGAACTCCGCCGAAGCCTTGGCGAATACATGTACATGTGCGTCAATGCATACCATTTTATGGTCCCGAGCAGAAAAGCCGGACGGGCGTCAAGCACTCTCCTCCGGGGCTTCGAGTTGATCGACCAGGTGAATCGAGTGGATCGCATCGCGCAGATCGGTGAGTGGCACCTCGTTCTTCAGCACGCAATCCGCGAAGTGCTCGTGCATGGTCAGAGTCCCTTCGTAGCGGCTCGTATCCTCCGCGTCCACGCCGTCGACTTCCCAGCCCTTCAAGATCCGGGTCTGATTGTCCTCGCAGATTTCTATCTCCTCGGGAATCTTCATATAACACCCTACTCCCACTCCGTGCAGTTCGGAACGCAACACCCGTCCGCCCGAGGCCCGGTTGCCAAAAACAACGCCGGTGGCATTGTTGTCAAAACGCACCAGACCGGTATAACAGTTCAGGACATCGCCGCCAAAGCGATCCTGGTAGGCAGTTACCTCCACCGGCTCCCCACCCGCCATGTAGCGCAGCAAGTCTACCACGTGGCAGACGTCATTCCACAAAGTAGTGGTATATTCCTCGACTGCGATCCTCTGTTTGTTGAAGGTAGTACTAATCAGGGAAACCGGCCCCTTTGCAGCTACCCGGCGCCTGGCCTCCCGCGTAACTGCGGCAAAGCGGCGCTGAAACCCCACCATGGCATAAACATCGTTGGCCACAGCGGCATCGAGCATCTGCTGCGTCTGACCGCTATTGGCCCCGGGCGGTTTTTCTATAAAGATGTGTTTGCCAGCATTGAGACAATCCAGCGCCGGTTGCAAAATCCAGCGCTCGTTCATGACGCAGTAAATCACATCCAGATCCACGCTTTCGAGCATTTCGCGATGGTCCGTGAAAACGTGCTCAAACTCATACTTCTCGACCACCTGAGCAAGTCGCTCTTCGTCCAATTCGCATGCCGCGACCATTTCCACATTGTCTAGCCGTGCTACACTCGGATAGTGTGCGCTCTGGCTTCGCCCACCGGCGCCGATAAAGCCAGCTTTCAGCATTTTAGAGCCCTCCTATTTGTTGGCCTGAATTATCTATTTCGCGTTAGGTCCGCTGCCAACGGCTGGGATTGATTCCCGGTGCTTCACTGGCCATATCGGGCGGCTTGTTCGCCCCATCTGGACTCCAGTGGCGGGTGTTTCGCTGTCCGAAAAAAGGCCTTACCTTCTCGGGCAGCCTGGCGACTTCATCGGCATCCCACTCGTCTACCTCGTCCACCGGGCCCGCCCAAGCCGGGCGGTAGGCAAGCGCCAGCATCTCGCGGTCCCACGTTCCCACATTGGGGAAATTGCCATGAAAAACCTTGTGGTTTATGAGCACCGCCGAACCGGCCTTGCAGGGTACCATAACTTCCTCGGGGTGGCTCTCGAAGCGCTGGTAGGG
>CAXFTV010000171.1:0-8044 GCA_964005845.1 uncultured bacterium | reverse complement strand
TGCCGCTTCGAGTTCCATACTGAGGGCGCGCGGATCGGCGCAAAACTTTTAATCCTCGTACAAAAACTCTCCGAAGGCAAAGGCCTGCGGCAAGTCGTGAAAGATGACCTCGCCCGCCTCGTTGGTTTTCAGCACCTCGGCCATATAAGCATTCCAGCGCGGCGTCACTTCGTGTTTCTCCACCCGGTCCCACGATTGCTGCGAGGGCGCCGTGCCGTGGATGAAGAGGTAATCCTGGAAGCGATAGATAACCATATTGATCCCATTGGCATTCATCACCTCGGCCAAATCGGGCCATAACTCATCGTGGCGTTTTTTGTACTCGGCGTAACAACCAGGGCGCAATTCCAGCGCCATGCCCACAGCTTTCATACCTTGAAATCCTTTTTTTAGTCCTCGTGCCTCAAGCCGAAGCACTGGATTATAGGGTTGGTGAACCTATATGCTTTTGTTTCAATTAGCGCCTTTTTGCATCCTTTTGCAAGGATGGTAAATTGCAATCCCGCCACCGCTTGTATGTCCTGCATTACGCTCATTTAGAGGCAGCGCAAAATAATGTGGTCGGGCAGAATTTTGGGCCTATGAAAATGTCTCGGGAGGCGCGCAGGAGACGAATAGAAACCCCGCTTATTCACCGCGGCAAACCCGTTAAAATTTCGTCAAAAGCAGCGGCGACGAATACCCCGGCCCGGCGCAAGGCTTCGACCTTGCCCCGCACCGAGCCGCGGCCCCCTTCCACGATGACTGCGGCATGGCCGAAGCGGACTCCTTCGAGCTCGTCGACGAAGTGCCCCGAGAGAAAAGCGTTGATGCGCAAACGGCTCGGGCGCTGTTGCAAACGCGCGGCCAGCACCTCTTCGGCGACGCCCCCCGGCTCGCCGTAGAGCACCACCGCCTGCGTTGCCTCATCCTCTTCCAGCAATGCGATCAGATCGCTAAAGCCGGCGCCGACGATCGCATCTCCACCGACGCCGACGGCAATGCTCTGACCAATGCCGTTGCGGGTCAGAAAGCTGGCAATCTCGGTCGTCATGCCGCCGCTGCGCGACAGCACTGCTACCGATCCGGGCACAAAGGACTGCTGCACATTGTCAACCCGACCGCCGATGGTACCCAGTTTGGCCAGACCGGGGCGAATCAAACCCAGAGAATTGGGGCCGATGACCGTACAGCCGGCCTGCCGGGCGGCGCTTTTAATCCGGCTGGCATCCAGGCGCGGAATGCGCTCCGACATGATGAGGCATAATTCGATGCCGTGGGCAAATGCTTCAAGGGCCGCGTCGAGGACGGCTGTAGCTGGCACGGAAATCACCGAAATGCCCGGACGGTGCTGCGCCATCAACTGCGCTACGGTATCGTAGACCGGAATGCCCTGCACCTCCTGCCCCCCCTTGCCCGGGGTCACACCGGCGATCAGGCGGCTGCCATAGGCCAGCATATCCGCCACCATACCCCGGGCCTCGCGGCCGGTGATGCCCTGTACCATGATGCCGACCTGCGGATCAAGCAGCATGGGACTCCGCCCTTTCCACTGCCAGCCGCGCCGCCTCGTCCAGGGATACCTCGCGGCCCAGCGCTGCAACCCCGACTGCGGCCATTTGCTGGCGCGCTTCGGCCTCCCAGGAACCCGGTACCCGGAAGACGGTCACCACTTCGGCTGCTCGCAACCCGGCCTGCTCGATACCGGCCACGACCCCTGCGGCAATGATATCGGCGCGCGTATTGTTGACCACGTTCATAATTACGGCCAGTTGCTCCACTCCCGGCTTGGCCAGCAGCAGGCGGGTCAGGGCCGCGACCTTCTCCGCCGTCGGGTTGCCGCCCATTTCGCAGTAATTGGCTGGCCGCCCCCCGTGCCGCAGGACTGCGTCGAAAACCGTCAGGCTCGCCCCCCCACCGCCGATCAACAAGCCCAGAGAGCCGTCGAATTCGACCAGTCGGCCGGCCACCCCGCGGTGGTCCATCGCATCGATTCGCTCTGCCTCTATTTCCATTGGGGTGGCCGGCCGCCCCGCTGCAGTGGAGGCAATTTCTCCCAGTTTGCACAGCCGCGGGCGCTGGCGAAAAACCGCGTCATCGTCGATTTCGACCCGCGCATCCAGGCCGATCAGCCGCTCCTCGCCGACCACGGCCAGCGGATTGATCTCCAGAGTCAAAGCATCCAGTTCCACAAAAGCGCGCGCCAGTTGCTCCAGTACTGTGCCCACGCCCGTGAGGATTTTGCCGCGCAGGCCGATCCGAGCAGCCAGTTCGCGCCCCTGGTAGGGCCGCAGTCCCACGACTGGATCCACCAGACAGCGGGCGCTCTGATCGGCAAAATCCTCCTCTACTTCCATACCGCCCCCGGCGCTCAACAATGCCACCGGCTGGGCCGCCGCCAGATCCCAGGTAATCCCCGCGTAGAGTTCGCGCCCGACATCGATCCAGGGCTCGATCGCGACGCCGGATACCGGATGCCCCTGTATCTCCATGGCCAGCAACGCCCCCACGGCATCGGGAACATCCCCGCTCCTAGCTACCTTCTTTACCCCCCCGGACCGCCCCCGACCTCCGCTGGGCACCTGGGCTTTCAGAACGACCGGAAAGCCGGTATCCTCGATGACCCTGCCAATTTCTGCCACATCCGCCACTACCTGCGGCCTGGTGAAATCCAGACCGAACTCGGCGAGCAGATTCTTACTTTGATATTCGAGCAATTTCACGGCGCTTTTTCCTTTCCGCCGACTCTGCGAGCTACCGATATGCCAGATGCGCTCAAATCAGCGGCCTTGCCAGGAGCCATCCATACACGGCTGAGGCCCTTTTAATGGCCTGCTGAAAATTCTCCTTGCTACCGGCTCCTCTAGCCCCTGAACCAATACCCTTGATACACATTTGTCATTTTTCTAATTTAAGGCGCCCCAGGACACAAACTCAACCGTGCTGCCTCACCGTTCCCGCTGCGCACCCGCCCATGGCTATTGCAGGCAAATGCCAAGAGGTGTATTAAGCGGCGGTGCTTCTGGCGGCCTTTGGGCCGGGTGGTCCAGACCTGGTGGCACGTATCATCCGCGCCAAAAATAAAACGGGGAACAGAACGACATGAACGCACTAAAAAACCCGGCATTTCGCGTCTATATCGGCGCTGCAACCACAGACGCGGGCGGGGCGATTTACCTTTACCACATGGATCCGACCACCGGCGCCCTGGAATTTTCCAGTGCGACCACGGGGGTGGACGATCCTTCTTATCTGGCCTTTCACCCCCACCTTGAACGCCTTTACGTCGCCAATGAAATCGGCACCTTCGAGGGCCGGGAAAGCGGCTCCCTGAGCGCTTTTGCAATTGACCCGCATACGGGGGCAGTGGAATTTTTAAATCGCCAACCTTCGGGTGGCGCCCTGCCCTGTTATCTGAGCATCGACGCCGGCGGCAGCTACGCTCTGGTGGCGAATTACTCGGGCGGCAGCGTCGCCGTTCTGCCCCTGCTGGAGGACGGGCGCCTGGAAGCGGCAACCCAGCTCATTCGCCATCAGAGCGTGGGACTCGAGCCACCGCCGCAGGACGAAGCGCGCACCCACTCCGTCGTCCTGGACCCGGCCAACCGCTTTGCCTTTGTCGCCAATCTCGGATTCGACCGCATGGCGATCTACCACTTCGATGCCGAGTACGGCACCCTGAAACCGAACGACCCGCACTGGGTATTGCTGGACCCCGGCACCGGACCGCGGCACTTCACCTTTCATCCCAACGGCCGCTATGCTTACGTAATCAACGAGCGCGGCAACTCTTTTACCGCTTTTTCCTATGCCGCAGAGCGCGGCGCGCTCGAAATTCTGCAAACGGTTTCCACCCTGCCCACCGATTTCAACGGCACGACCCACTGCGCCGATATTCACGTTTCCCCGACGGGAAAATTTCTCTACGGCTCCAACCGCGGCCACGACAGCATTGCGATCTGCGCCATCGACGAAGACAGCGGCCGCCTCACTCCGGTCGGCTGCGCAGCGGTCGGCGGCAAACGGCCACAGGGCTTCGCCTTTGACCCAAGTGGTACCTTCCTGCTGGTCGCCAACGCCGACAGCGATAATATCATAAGCTTCAGATTGGACCCCGACAGCGGCGCGCTGCTGCCGACGGGCCATGAAATCGAAGTGCCGGCACCACAGTGCGTAAAAATAATTTAACCAGCGTCCTGACCAAGGCCCTGTTCCAACCAATGGCGGAACAGCGGTTTCACCTCCGCAGCTAGATCCCGGTAGACCGCGCAGGGGATCGAAGGTACTTTGTTCTCCCTGCGTCCGGGATCCTCAACTATGAGTCCGCGCTCGCCGCTGCCGGGTCGCAATATCTCCAGATTGAGCCACCAGGGCGCGTAGCGCACCACCACGGAGACGCGCGGTTCAGTGGTAGTGTTGGCGGCACTGGCATGCCACATGCGGCTGTCCAGAATCAACACGCTGCCAGCGGCACCGGTGGCATGGATTTCGGTCGGATAGGAGGCCAGTGGATCGACCCCGTTGTCACCGGTCGGATTGTTGTCGGAGCGATGGCTGCCCGGCACGATGAGAGTGCCGCCGTTTTCGTCGGTGAAGGGGGAAAACATCCACAGCGTCGTCAGATGCGCCACCATATCTGGATAGGGAGCGGGCAGGTGACCGGCGTTGTGCTGGTTGAAGGGCCAGTCCGCATGCCAGCCGCCGCGCTCGTTGCCGGGGTAGTTGATCGTGCCGGTTGTAAACGAAATGCGCGCGTTGGCGCCCAGCAGGTGGTGCACCAGACTCATCAGGCGATTATTGGCCAGATAGGGAGCAAAGGACTGATCGTAGTTAATTATGGCTGAAAGGTGGCCGATGCCAGGAGGCGCGTCGGGATTGCGCTTGGCAGCCACCGTGGCCGCGACGCTGTCGCGCACGGCCTCGACCTGGTCGGCAGGCACGACGCCCTCAAGCACGCACCAGCCGTTCATCTCGAGTTGCAGGAGCAGTTTTTCCCTTTCCATTCCTCATTCCTTTTGCCAACGGTTCCCAACTTAGTGTCTTTTAAAAATTAATATACTACTGAATCGAGGCAAAGCCGCTATTAGCACCGCGGCCGAAATTGATTTTATTTTATACGCGATACCGGATCTGGCAATGCCTAGCCCTTTAACTTTACAGGAGAAATACCCATGAGCGCTATAGCAGTTCGCAAGGTTGGTAAATCAAAGGCCGAGGTGACTAAAATGGGCCTTGGCGGCGCCCCCCTGGGCGATCTATTTCACGTCCTGGATGAAGACCAGGCCCAGGGCGTGCTGCAGGCCGCCTGGGATGCAGGCATACGCTATTACGACACCGCCCCCTTCTACGGCTACGGCAAAAGCGAGCATCGCGTCGGCCACTTCCTGCGCCAGCAGAAGCCCGAAGAATACATCCTTTCGACCAAGGTCGGCCGCGTTCTCACCGCCGTCCGCGACCGGGAAAATTTCGACGGTGGATTCTGGGCCGGCGGACTGCCTTTTGAAGTGCGCTTCGACTACAGCTACGACGGCATCATGCGCTCCTTCGAAGACAGCCTGCAGCGACTTGGAGTCAACGCCGTCGACCTGCTGCTCATCCACGATCTCGACTTCTGGTTCCACCAGACCGAGGCAGGAGTCAATGCCTACCTGAGCCAGTTGTTCAGCAGCGGCTGGCGCGCCCTGGACGAACTGCGCTCGAGCGGCCAGATCAAGGGCGTTGGCGCCGGCATTAACGAAATGGGCATGATGCCGCGCTTCCTGGACCTGGTCGACCTCGACTTTTTTATCGTCGCCCTGCCCTACACTCTGCTCGACCAGGAAGTTCTGGACGAGGAATTCCCCCGCTGTGCCGAGCATGGCGTCGGCGCCGTCATCGGAGCGGTATTTGCCTCCGGAATTCTGGCCACGGGTGCAGTGGAAGGAGCAACTTATGCCTATGCTCCGGCGACCGAGGAAATACTGGAAAAGACGCGGCGCATCGAAGCGGTGTGCCAGCGCCACGATACGCCGCTGGGGGCTGCGGCCATGCAGTTCCCGCTGGCGCACCCCATCGTTGCGGCCATTATTCCCGGGGCCCTTGCGCCGGCACACGTCCAGGGTAATGTGCAATTGCTTGCGCACCCAATCCCAACAGATTTATGGGCCGAGTTGAAAGACGAGGGACTGCTGCGCAAAGATGCGCCAACTCCCTGAGAAGCCTTCTCGAAACTCCAAACCGGGCTTGGCGCGGCCGCAGAGCGAATTTTAAGACGGCTTCTGAGATATTTTCTCCGGCGGGGCAAAATTGGGGAACCTTTATTCCTGAGTCAGCACGTTGCCTCGAGCCAGCGTTCGAGTGCTATAGAAACGCCGTCTTCGTCGTTGCTGGGGACGCTTGCAAAGCGTTCTTTGAGTGCCCCTGGAGCGTTGTCGACCACGAAGGGATGGGCACACCACTCCAGCAGCGAGAGGTCGTTGTAGTCGTTGCCAATGGCCATACAGCGCGCCCTGGGTAGGGCAAAGCGCTGGCGCAGCCACTCGGCGGCTCTGCCCTTGTCGACGCTGGGGGGGAAAATCTCGAACCACGTCGAGTCGTGATCCAGCGGCGAGGTGGTGCGCACAACGGTGAAGCCGGCGAAAAGCTCAACCAGATCCTGGTGCAGCCTGGCGGCCTCGTTGTGCGGCGGACTGACGACCAGAAATTGCGTCGCCGGCCCTTCGAAGGGGATGTTCTGGTCAAAGTCGCGGGCATAGCTCTCGTATCTTCGCCGGCGCTCCTCGAAATCGGGATTGGCAGCGGCATCGCGTTTGCAATAGGCAAAACAGTGGTTATCGGGCATGGGGTCGTGCACCATGAAGTCCATGCCCAGGGAGAGCAGTATTTCGATCCCACGCTGGGTGTCGCGGCGGGAAATTTCGTGCGCCACCAACAGTTTCTGCATCTGCCACTCAAAGATTGCCGCACCCGAAGAGACCGCCAGATAATCCAGCGGCGAGGACCCGCTGAGGACGCTGCGAGCGGAGTGGAGGGAGCGCCCCGTCGCCCCGATGCAGAGATAGCCCCGGGCCCGCACTGCCTGCAGAGCTTGCTCATTTGCCGCACTGATAGTCGCGTCGCTCTGCAACAGGGTGCCGTCCAGATCCATGAAAACAGCACCTCGGATATCCGCGCTGCTGCCGGAACCGTCTGCAGTATCCATCTGTCAAAATGCCTTGCGCCTTGTACTGCGGGGATCCTGCACCAGCTTACCGCTGTGGTATATGCCCCGTATGGCCCGATCCCGCCATGATTCCGCGGCGTCGTAGAACTTCGCCCTGGTATCCACCGTACTCATCAGAATGCCGGCCCGATTGTTGGTGAGTTTGCCGGTGATAATTCCATCGGGGCGCACAAAAAAACTGGGCCATGCCGATGCGGGCGTGGAACTGTTGTTGGAACTGATCCACATATAATTGTTGGCGGCATAGGCCTGCATGGTCGGCGGCACGATGATGCCCCAGATATTGTAGCGCCTTAGTTTGGCCGCCGACATGCGGGCGTTGTGGTAGGAATGGAACATAAATTCCACCCCGCGCTTTTTGTACTCGCGGTACAATTCATCATAGCGGAAGTCGTGGCAGATCTGGGCACCGCAACGCACCCCCTTGATTTCGAAAACGGAAAAGTGCGAACCGGGACTATAATGCGCCAGATCGTTGGTCTTGCCGCTGCGGTCGCCGACGCAAAACATTTTGTCGTAGCGCTCGACCAGACGTCCTCCGTCGTCGATGATATAGAGGCTGTTGTGCGGCTTGTGCCGCCCCGAAAGCCGATGCGCGGACCCAACGACCACCCACATTTTCAACTCCCGCGCCCGCTCCGCTACCTGCCGGTGGGCATCCTGAAGCAGGTCCCAATCAAATCCCTGCATGGATTCCATATCCACCCCCGCATAGCCGGAGAGGCATACCTCCGAAAAGTGCGCCACGTGCGCGCCGCGATTTTTTGCCGCTTTCATCTGCCGCAGGACATAAGCCAGATTTTTTTTGCTATCCGCTTCCACTGGAAACTGGCAGGTAGCCACCTTCAGTTTCATAAGTTTCCC
>CAXFTV010000170.1:0-3095 GCA_964005845.1 uncultured bacterium | reverse complement strand
TGGTCACGGGCGGCCTGGACGATGTGCAGGCCGCTATCGCCGCCGGTGGGCCAGCGGTCGAGAGAGTCGGGGAACTGAACAGCGCCCGGGTGGTATCGCGCCCGGCACCCGAAGTTATGGCCTGTTTCGGTGGCACTGCCGCATCCTTTGAGCGCTCGGCTCCACAGGGTGAAGCCATGGGGTTAATCGAAACGCGCAGTACGGTTGCCCTGGTCAAGGCCCTGGACGAAATGCTGAAGGCAGCTAATATCAGCTACGAAGGCAGCTACAAAGTGGGTTATTTTCTGAGCGCCAGCGTCGTGCGCGGCGATGTGGGTGCCGTGCGGGTGGCGCTGGACGTGGGCGCGACTACTGCCGTGCAGTACGGCGAACTGGCCGCGGTAGATCTGATTCCCCTTCCCTTCGCCACCATGGCAGAGCGTCTGCCGCATGTTTAGAAGCCGTACTCGTTGGCTTCGAAGATATGCGAGTAGGAGCGTGCTCAAGGCATTTGCAGAAGCGATGATCTCGACGATATGGAGACTGAAGACCTGCCGATTCGCTCTGCGGCTCTTGCGTCTGAGGCCCGGTCGAGAATTTCCGTATGGACTCTAGTCCCAGGCGCTCATGGCGACAGCTAGCTCGACGGTCCTGGTAGTCGGCGGCGGCGTAGTTGGGCGTTCGGTCGCCTACTATCTGGCCCTGCGGGGTATCGAGGTCCACATCATCGATGCCGGCGCCGGGCTTTCCTCTACTACGCGCGCATCTCTGGGCGTTCTAACCCATTTCAACGGCGGCGACAGTCCCTACTCCGCTCTGTACCGGGATGGCTATGCATCCTACGGGGAATTGGCCGGCCAACTCCAGGCAGATACCGGCGTCGACATTGGCTGGCGTCTTCCGGGTGGTATCGATCTGATCCTGAGCGATGAAGACGAAGCAGCGGCGCGGGAGTTGCTGCACTTCAATCGGGGACGGGGCTGTGCTGCCGAGTGGCTCGATGCGGCGGAGTTGCGTCGAGTGGAGCCGCTGGTTTCCAGTCAGGTGCGCGGTGGGATATATTTTCAGGGAGATCAGCAGGTCGATCCGGAGAAACTGGCCCGGGGCTTGCTACAGGCTGTGGAGCAACGCCGCGGCCGTTTCTTCTGCGGTGAATCTATGGAAGCTCTTCGGGAGAGCAGTGACAGGGGGGTGGTAGTGCAAACCAACTGCGCTACCCGGATAGCGGATTTTCTGGTGCTGGCGACCGGCTCCTGGAGCGGGCGCTTGGGTGAGCGCTTGGGGGTGGCCATTCCCGTGCGTCCGGTGCGGGGCCAGCACAGCCGTTTCGGCCCTGGTGGGTCCCTGCGTCACATACTGCGTCATGGCGGTCAGCAAATAGTGCCTGCCGCGGGTGCGGTCGTCGTCGGTGCCACCACCGAGGAAGTGGGATTCGACGCGGCAACTACGGCGGCGGCGGCACGCCGCTTTGAAGGGGCCTGGCGGCGGCTGCTGGGGGTGCGAGCGGAGTTTGGAGAGCAGCGGGCCGGGTTGCGACCCAAACCCAAAGGCGGACGGCCGTTGATTGGGCCGCTGAATGCGCACCCGCGAGTTTTTGTGGCCACGGGCCACTACAAGAACGGTATCCTCATGGGACCCATTACCGGCCAGGTGATCGGCAAATGGATCGTGGAGGGCGACCCCGGGCGCGACATGGACTACTTTGCGGCCGAGCGTTGAGTTTTTGACATTTATTCCTGTTTTTGTTAGAATTAGCGGTTGCATTGACCGAGATATATATGCTGGAGAATCTATTCATTGCAGTCACAATACACCTGGAGAAGATAAATGGCTTTGAGTACACCTGAACTGTGGACGGCACTAGATTCGGTTATTTCAATTCCGATTATTCCTTTCGAGGATGGGAAGATCGACTACGAGGGGCATGCCAAAAATATCGCCTACTTGATGAGCAATAACCACCTGGACGGAGGGCGCAAGCGGGTAATTGCGGTTGCCGGGACCAGTCTGATCCACCACATTGATGCCGAAGACCAGATTCGCCTGATGGAACTCACCGGTCAACAGATGGGTGGTGAGGGGGTGCTCATGTCGGGTGTCGTGCCCAATCCAATCGGGAGTGCCGGGAGGATCATCGAGGCCCAGTCCAAGCTGGCCTATCCCCCTGATGTTTACCTCTTGATGCCCTTGAGCGGTATCGGCAATGCGGCGGGACTGTATCAGCAGTACATGGAATTTGGCGAGCACTACGGCACTGAGTTCAATGCCCGTTTCCTCTACTACCTGCGGCAGAAAAGCGAACGGGATACGGCCGTGCGTCTGATCAACGATTCGCCCCATTTCGTCGGTATGAAAGTAGGCACGGACGAGGGCGATGTAAGTCCTTCGGTAGCGGCGGTAAGCGAAGATTGCGGCATGGTGATCTGGGGCATCGGCGATCGCTCCACGCGCGCCGCCGAGCTGGGTGCCAGGGGGCATACATCCGGGATCAACATAGTCGTCGCCCGGGCTTCGGATGCCATCAATAACGCCCAGCGCCGCGGCGATTACGAAACCTCGCGCCAGGTCGAAAACGAAATTGCACCCCTGGAAGAGATTCGCTTTAGAGATGGCCGCATGTACAATTATTCGGCCGTGGTGGAGGCGATGCATCTGGGTGGTTTTGACGATGTAGAGGGGGGCAGCGGAGGACCTTTTAACCCGCGGGTGCCACCGGAAGTAGTGCGCGAGGTCGAAGCGGTTGTAGAGAACATAAAACACTACCACTGATATCTGCTGCCGTTGCGCATTCAGGCCGCTTAGCCTTTGACAGGGTATTTGAATCGGGTTGCTACTCTAGCCAGGCATATATTGTGCACGGCGACGCGAGATTCTTTTTGGGGGTTGTCCCATGTCTAGAGAGATCATGGTATCGCCGTCGTAAAACCGGTTTGAAAACCTATGTTCTGGTTTCCGTGGTTTGTTGTTTAGCCGCTCTGGGGGTGTACGTCTTTGTAAAGTTGACCGAAGATGTCAAGGAGACAGTGGGTGGTGTGGTCGAGGGGGCAATGCTCAAGGTGGTAGATGCCGCAACCAAGGAGGAAATTGAAAAAGCGCCGCGGAAATAGAATAAGATC
>CAXFTV010000169.1:0-9125 GCA_964005845.1 uncultured bacterium | reverse complement strand
TTGACCAGGACGGGACTGATTGGCAGGGTGGGATTGAGAATGCAGCGAGTAACGTCGATATTGGATTTGACAATGGCCCACAATAGCCAGGGGATATAACGGAGACTGGGAACCAAGAGATGTATGGGATGGCCTTCCCTATCCGCAATTTTCATACGCAGGGCAATGGCGACGACGAAAGCACAAGAGGCCAGACCGAGAACGAGGATAAGGAGGGAATCGACAGTATACTGGCCGGACAACAAGATCCACAAGACAAACATACTAAGGCCCAGGCTCAATCCGTATTTCAAGGCAATATCCTTAGATCTGGTGGTGGAAAATGTGCTGGGAGCTGGCAATTAAACTTCAATAATCTATTAACTTAAGAAAAAGAAAGTCAAGTAAAATCGTGCGTTTTTTTTGTTTAAGTCGGGAGGGTTTTTTCCCACCTATTGTCTGGAAGGGCGGGGACTTTTAAGTTATAAACTTATGAGTCATAGCCAAGGAGATACACCGCCCCGGGTATTTCTGTTGGAGCCCAGAGTCCTGGTAGAAACCAGACGCCGCCTTTTTCTGGGCGAGCCAGATCTCATGGCCGCAGACGACAGACTGCTCCAGGACGCCAGCCAGATCCTCGATGTCGGACCCTTTTCGGTGGTGGACAAGGAGTCTTTGCCCCCCAGCGGGGACGAGCGCGACTATATGAGCCTGGCGCCTTACTGGTGGCCGAATGAAGGAAGTGCTGATGGCTTGCCGTACGTTTTTCGCGAGGACCAAGTGGATCCCAATGCCGATTGTCATGACCGCATGGCTTTGAACGCCATGAGTTCGGCCGTGAATACCCTGGCGCTGGCCTACTATTTTAGCGACCACGAACTCTTTGCCGCACATGCAGCCCTTCTCCTGCGTACCTGGTTTTTGGATGAAAATACCGGTATGAATCCGCACTTGGACTATGGACATGGGATTCCCGGACGCCGTGAAGGCGCGTGCAGTGGCATCATTGAAGCCCTGCCTTTCAGCTGGTTGGTTGATGCCGTCGGCCTGCTGGGTGCGTCGCCGTCGTGGACCAGCGACGATCAAGAGGGGCTAGAAAGTTGGTTTTCCCATTACCTTTCCTGGCTGCTTGATAGTGCCTTTGGCCGGGAGCGGGCAGGGCAACCCGACCACCAGGGGATCCTGTACGACGTTCAGGTTGCTTCGAGCGCATTTTTCTGCGGGCGCACGGACCTGGCAGACGATGTGCTGAATCGTGCTGCAGATCGCATCGGTCGTCGCGTCGGTAAAGATGGGCTTTTGGCACTCGAACCAACTAAACCGCACGAACTGGAACATTGTGCTATGAGCCTGGTCGGTTTATTCGACCTGGCCACTCTGGCGGAAGGGGTGGGTTTGGATCTGTGGAATTGGGAAACGAGCGATGGCCGCAGTATTAAAACTGCTTTTTACTGGTTTGTGGAAACCCTAGAGGACGGAGGTGTATGGCCAGGGGCTCAGATCGAAGATTTTGATCAATACCAGTTGTTGCCGCTGTTGCGAAGAGGTGCTATCAAGTACCGGGATGCCGCGTGCGAAGACCGCATCGAGGCCCTAGAAGGCATCGATGCGGAAGCAGATCGAACCAATTTACTCTATCCGAAAGAGAAAATGGCAAAATGCTGACTTTGCCCCTGCCCCTTGGGGAAACGCTGAGCGGTTTGCGGCAAGGGGGCGAAGCCCTTGAACGACATATCCACGCAGTCTGCGACCGCATCGATCACATCGAGAGTGAAGTTCAAGCGCTGATACCCGAAGTCGGGAAACGGGAACGTCTGCTAGAGGAGGCCAAAGAGCTAGAGGAGCGCTTCCCGGATCCCCCAACCAGGCCCGCGTTATTCGGTGCCCTTATAGGGGTCAAGGATATATTTCACGCCGATGGATTTACAACCCGGGCGGGCACCCGGTTGCCTCCGGCCCTTTTTGCCGGGGCCGAAGCAGATTGCGTGCAGTTGCTGCGCCGGTCTGGAGCTTTGCTGCTGGGTAAAACCGCAACCACCGAATTCGCTTATTTCGAACCTGGACCGACGCGTAACCCCCACAATCCTGGACATACTCCTGGCGGTTCGAGTAGTGGCTCTGCGGCCGCAATAGCGGCCGGTTTCTGTCCGCTTAGCCTGGGGACGCAAACGATCGGATCGGTGATAAGGCCGGCAGCTTTCTGTGGTGTCGTCGGTTTCAAACCCAGCTTTGGCCGCATGCCCACAGGCGGATTGGTTCACTATTCGAAGTCGGTCGATCAGGTAGGGGTTTTCACTTGGGATGTAGTTGGGCAAGAACGGGCGGCTTCGGTCCTTTGCCGTGATTGGCGCGAGAGAACTCCCTCGAATCGGGCGGTGCTCGGCGTGCCGGAAGGAGCGTATCTGCAACAGGCCGAAGCATCGGGCCTGGAGGCTTTTGCCGCGCATAGGGAGAAACTGGAGGAGGCGGGATACGAGATTCGGCCCCTTGCAGTCCTTGATGATATCGCTCTGATCAATGAGAGGCATCGCCTGCTGGCCGCTGCCGAAATGGCCCGGGAACACAGCCCCTGGTTCGCCGAGCACGAGGCCCTTTATCGGCCCCGTACCGCCGAACTTATCAGGGAGGGCCGGGAAATACAGGAAGATCTGGTGCTGCAAGGGCGGCGTGGGATTGGAGAATTGCGCCGAGAATTGGAATGGCTCATGCGCAGGCACGGGATTGATATATGGATCTGTCCCGCCGCTCCAGGTCCCGCCCCCGCCGGGCTGGAAAGCACCGGGGATCCAGTGATGAATTTGCCCTGGACCCATGCCGGTCTGCCCGTTCTTAGTCTACCCGCAGGTAAGGCGGCCAATGGCATGCCTCTTGGTTTGCAATGCGTCGCTGGATTCATGCGGGACGAAGCTTTGCTGGCATGGGGCAGGGGACTGGCAGAAGTGCTGCAAGTTTGAAGCACCTCCTACCACAATGAGGAGTACGAATCGTGAACGATGAACAAAAGTACTTATTCGACCTGCAGGGCTATCTTGTTCTCGAAAATGTCGTGCCGAGGGGGATTCTGGATGCCTGTAACGAGGTCCTGGACCGCTATGAAAATATGAACCCGGAGGATTATCCTGCGCCGCTGGTCTTGGGGGATGAAAAAACAGAGAAGAACTTATATATATCGAATATCGTAGAAGGCGACCCGGCCTTTCTGCCCTTCATGGATTTCCCACCGGTATTGGATGTGATTGAAACTGTTACCGGCGGTCCCTACCGGCTCAATCACACCTATGCGATTTATCGCTGGGGAGGCGGTTATACCGGGATGCATATGCACGGTACGCCTATCATATCCAAGTGTCAGTACCACTGCCGCAATGGGCAGATGGTTTCGACCCTGACCAAGGCGGTTTTTCCCCTGCTCGACTGCAATGCCGAGGATGGTTGTTTTGCAGTTATCCCGGGGGCTCACAAGAGCAACTTCCCCAGGCCCTGGGGTGCCCACCCGAACGAAAATCCGGCCCTCGAGCCGGTGCCGGCACGGGCTGGAGATGCCATAGTTTTTACCGAGGCATTGACGCATGGCTCTATGGTAAATACTTCCCTGCGTCCGCGGCGGAGCTTGTATTTCTGTTACAGCATAGGTTATATGCCCGACTGGGGAGGGCAGGGATTGATCTTCAGCGAAAACTTTGCCGCTAGACTGAGTGCAGCCCAAAGCGAGCTCATTAGGCTGAAATAGAACTTCCCATGGCTCCTAGTTAAAGTGATTTGGCTATGAGTTGAGCACTTGTTTTTCTTGCTTGCAATCTTTGCGAGCTGATTGGCCGAAGGCATGCATTTTTAGCCAGAAAAGTGGAACATCCTTGCGCCACAGACGTTTGACAGAATAACTGATTATAATTCCTCGTGGGCACCCTTACCCCGCCGAAGATCAGAAGCCGATATGATTCCGCTCAGCATGGACACCAAGCGTTTGAGGCACCTACTCAAACAGTTTGAGGAAAAGGGACTCGACGTCCAGATATGCAGTGCCAAGGATATTCTCGGGCCCGGCGGCGGTACCTATATAAAAGCCGACACCCTCCTCGGAGAACGGCATCTCAACTGGCTGGAACATCGCAGTTTAACCCCGCTTACCCCCACCTATGTAGATGTGGTCTTCCAAGATGGCGATCGCACTACAACCGATGCACTATCCGAGTTCGACCTTTCCGCTGAGCCGGCTCAGGCCCAAAAGGAGCGTCGCGAGAAAGCCGAAGAAACGTCCCGAGAGGTCAGGGCCCGGGCCCAGGAAGTTGCCAAGCAGGCAGGGGAATTGTACCGTGCACTGGATGGAGACGAATTCTCCGTTGCCGCTCTAAAAAATGCGGAGGGAGATGCCTGGCTAAAAGAATTCGAAAAGCAAATCAAGGCTTTTGAGGCCGCCGTGCAGGATGCGGTGGGAGAATATCTCAGGGGCAATACCCTGGTCATGGATCTGGTGCTAAAATTCCAACTCGGAAAAGAACAGGTAAGTCACGGGTTAAAGGTGGCCGCGTTTGCTACCGAGATGGCTTCTTTATTGGCTCTGAGTGGACGGGAAAACGGAGGGCAACTGGACGATTACTTTGGCGATATGTCCAATGAGGTATTGCTGGCTCAACTGGGGGAGCCAGATGAAAATGTTGACGATCTAGAAGCGGCAGCCTTAGAGGGGAAGCGCAGCCGACTTTTTAAGAAGGAATTGGTGGAAACTTTCCTCGGGGGGTTCATGCACGATTGTGGCCTGTGGCTAGAAGTGGATTCGATGGCTGGTGGACACGAAGCCATAGGTGCCAAACTAATCTGGGCTCTACCGGAAATCCGCGAGTTTGCACCCTCTCTTGCCAAAATCGTGCTATTCCATTCCGACATTGCCCGACTGGCCTCCCTCTACGGGGTTGTAAAGATCGTCGAGGAACCGGATGAGCTGAACAGGACGGATTTCCTCCGCGAGTATTACAAAACCGCCAGGGATGCCCAGGTGGCTGTAGAACAGCTGCCGCTAGATTGTCACGCCGAGGTCATCGATGATGCCGATCTGCGGAAGATTTTGCCAGTCGCGCTGGCCGAACGTTATATTACTCAGGCCCAAAGGGTGCACGCCAAATCGCGCCTTGAAATAATAACGGAGTTGGTTCGCTATGTAGAGGATGGCCTATTCTTGAAATACATGGTCGTTCTGTGCAATGCACAGGTTGAGGTAATAGCACCGCGGCGATCTTACGTCAAGCTAGATGGGCATCTGCTGATGACGGATGAGGGCAAAAAGTCTGGGCAGGTTAGGAATGTGGATTTGAAGAATTTCGATGCCGGCAGCATTCACCATGGCAGCGACAGAAATTCACCTCATTTAATAACCTTATTTTCTCAGCGCCCCGATGGCAGCCGGGCCAAGGCGATTTACGTGGCAGCACGCGACAATGCACTGTGGGAGCGGTCGGCAGGTATATCTCACCGGGTATACATTCCGGCCGGGCGTTTCCAAAACAAAATATCCTTCAGCGTTACGGGTTTTATGAGCGAGGAAGTGTACAGGAAAGTTCTCGGAGATTACGAGCGTGAATTCAAACGCCGGATGGGTGTTTAAAACGGCGTTGCGCAGTTGAAAGGGGAAGTATGGATAACGGCGAGTTATTCGAGCGCGGTCAAAAGGTGTTACCGGGTGGGGTGTGTTCCTCGACGCGGTTGAATCAGGGATTGGGTTATCCGGTCTACGTGCAGTCTGCGGAGGGGGCGCGTTTTACCTGTGTGGATGGGCGCCGGTTTCTGGACATGTCGTGTAGCCATGGGGCTGCCCTTCTGGGCCACGGGCACCAGGCCGTGCGCGCGGCCCTGGTTCGGGCGGCAGAACTGGGTATTTGCAGCGCCGCCGATATGGTTTACCACGTCGAGCTGGCCGAGCAACTTTGTCGCTTGATTCCCTGTGCTGAAAGAGTGCGTTTTACCAACTCGGGTACGGAGGCAACCCTCCATGCACTGCGGTTGTGCCGCGCCATTTCGGGGCGCGATAAGATTCTCCGTTTCACCGGACACTTTCACGGATATCACGATTATACCTATATTGGCGGTCATCCGCCCGCCGCAGAACTGGACCGTGCCAGTACTTTCCTTGAGTCGGCCGGCATTCCAGCGGCCATGAGCCAGTTCGTCGTCGCCGTGCCCTTCAATGATCTGGGTGCCGCCGAGCATGCCCTCGATGCGCACGGCGATGAGATCGGCACCGTGATCCTGGAACCAGTTGACTTCAATTGCGGCGGCATATTGCCCCAACCCGGTTATTTAGAAGGTCTGCGGGAGCTTGCAGATGCACATGAAGTGCTGTTGTTTTTTGACGAGGTGCAGACTTCCTTCAAAAAAAGCCCGGGTGGGGCGCAATTTGATTTCGGCGTGACCCCCGATATTTGCACTATCGGCAAATCGTTGGGGGGCGCCCTGCCGCTTTCGGCCATCTGCGGCAGGGCGGAACTCATGGATCGTTTCAAGCCGGTGGGGGATGTCCAGCACAGCGGCACATTCAACGCCCCCTTGCCCAACATTCTGGCGGGGCAGGCCTTCTGCAACGAGGTCGTCACTCCCCAGTTCTATCCGGAATTGCTGGCCAGGGCCGAAGTGTTCTACCAGGGGTTGGATGCCCTGATAAACCGCGTGGGGGTGCCCGTCCAGGCTCCGCGGCACGGCGCTCGTTTCGGTTTGCTGATGGGTCTCGAAAGCGAACCACTGAACTACGGCGAAGCCCTGGGTCACCGCAGTGATCTGATGCTGGCGTTTGTACGAGAAAATGCCGCGCGCGGCGTATATTTTCACGACTATGGCGGCGGCCCCTGCCATCACGGTTTCAGTGCTGCACACACCGACGCGGATCTGGATCTGGTTCTGGAAGTCATGGAGGATGCTCTGAAAAGTATCAAAGAAAGTTTTGCAGTAGGTTAGAGGGGCGGGTTTGCAGACTTGGCTTCTGTGGGCCGCTACAGTCGCCAAGTATCAGTTGTACGAGTCGGTCGGACAATGCGCTTTTGGGGGTGCTTAAAAGGGGAAAATCGCCTGGTCAATTATTCTTGTGCACTATGCTAAAGAACGGGCGGACCGGATAAAGCAGGCCAAATTGGCGAGGAGGAGCGGGTGGTAGCTTCGGGAAAGAAGAGCCGGAAAATCCAGGCGCCTGAGAGCGCTCAGAATCAGGCTTTGAAGGCTACTAATCTGGAAGATCGAGAATCCGATATCTGTCCTGGGTGCGGCGGACAAATGGATTTCTGGGCTTGTGAAGCCCTGTGTCACAATTGCGGGTTGAAATTTACCTGCGACGAATAGAATTAAGGACTTTTAAGCTGAGGAATTTATTATGATTGACGTCAAGGACATTCGCACAAACCCCGATGCTCTGCGCCAGGCCATCCTTTTGCGCAAAGTCGATCCGGCAAAGGCCGATCTAGATCGCTGGCTGGCCCTGGACGGAAAAAGACGCCAGCTGCAAAGCGAAATCGACGCGCTGAACCGAGGCAAGAAAGAGCTTGCACGCCTGGGGAAATCCGACCCGGATGCGGCTCGCTTGAAAGGGCAGGAATTGCGCCAAAAATCCCGCGATTTGGATCGCGAATTAGGCCGGATTACGGGGGAATGGCAAGCCATACTCGACTGGTTTCCAAACTGGCCCCATGCCGACATGCCGCATGGGGATGGCGAAGAAGACAATATAGAGGAAAAGATCTGGATTCCCGGCAAGGGCTATCTAGAGCCTGGCCGCCTGGGTAGGGGAGACGAAAGCATTCCCTTGATGCCCAAAGAGCTGCTGCATGCAAGTGAAGGGGACTTTAAACCTCTGCATCACGCTGAACTGGCTCCCAATCTCGGCATCGATACGCTGCAGGCGGCCCAGGTTTCCGGTTCTCGTTTCGCCTATATATTGGGCGATATGGCACTTGTGCAGTATGCCCTGACTCAGTTGCTGATTGGCGAACTCCTGCAGCGGGGCTACGACATGATCATTCCACCACTGCTGGTGCGCGAGCGCACTTTGTACGGCACATCGCACTTTCCCGAGGGGCGGGACCAGGTTTATTCAATTACCAGGGATAATGTCGAGGAAGGTGCCGAACTCTTTCTCGTTGGGTCCTCTGAACCCACCAATTTCAGCTATTTTATGGATCGGACCTTGCGCGAGGCTGAACTGCCCATAAAGATTTTCGCCTCCACCTCGTGTTTTCGTTCCGAAGCCGGCTCCTGGGGCAAAGACGTCAAGGGCATCAAGCGGGTCCACCAGTTTGATAAAATAGAGATGAATGCGGTGTGTGCCCCCGGACAATCGGAGGAAATCTACGCGGAGTTTTCGGCGATTAACGAGTGGCTCTTGCAAGCGCTCGAACTGCCCTATCGGGTAGTTGGAAAGTGCACCGGTGATGCCGGTTATCTGGCCACGCATCAGCAGCGCGACATGGAAGTTTGGTTGACGGGTTCCGGCGAGTATATGGAGGTTATGACCGATACCAATACCACGGACTACCAGGCACGGCGGTTGAACATTCGCTATAAGGGTGAAAAAGGAGGGCCGAAATTCTGTCACACGGTAAATGATACCGGCTGTGCCATGGGGCGGATGTTGATTGCCATTATTGATAATTACCAGCAGCGGGATGGCCTAATTAAGGTGCCAGAAGTGCTGCAGGGGATTGTTGGTAAAGACTTTATAGAACCGCGGAAATAACAAGGAGGGGCAGTGAGAGCCAGAATTCTGAAAGGCGAGGAGGTAGCCGCAGTCGTGCGCGCCGAAATGCAGGTCGAGGTCGAGGACTTGAAGCAGCGGCACGATGTGGTGCCGGGATTGGCCGTGGTGCTGGTGGGGGATGATCCGGCTTCGGTGTCCTATGTAAGCGGTAAGCGCAAGGCCTGCGACGAACTGGGCATTCACTCGCTGGAGTGCAAATTTGCCGCGGATCTAAGCGAAGAACGCCTACTCGAGGTCATTCACGACCTCAATGCCGATGCTTCGGTACACGGAATTCTGGTACAGTTGCCCCTGCCCGCTCAAAATGAGAGCCGCATTCTCAATGCCATCGACCCCGACAAAGACGTTGATGGATTACATCCGGTCAACCTCGGCCGGCTGTTGCGGCAGGAAGAGGGGTTTTTGCCCTGTACTC
>CAXFTV010000168.1:0-6993 GCA_964005845.1 uncultured bacterium | reverse complement strand
TCAGAGAAGAAGCTAATAAGGTCTCCGGTCGGATTGTAGGCCGGGAATCGGTGGTCTCCCGAATCGGCAGTTAGACGCTTTTTCGCACCGTCCGTCGGCGAAATGGTGAAGATATCCTCGTTGGTTCCCTCGCCGCCGTAGGAAAATACCAGTGTCTTGCTATCGGGTGACCAGGCGCAGCTGAATCCATAGTCCAAGGTGCCGGTTTCACCCTGCGTTTCCATGGGAATCCGGTACAACTCGCCGCCGCCAGCGGGCACGGTCCAGAAGCCCAGCCCCTCCCGGCTGGAGGAAAAGGCCACGCGCGTGCCATCGGGCGACCAGCGCGGATACCAGTCGTCGAACGCGCCCTCGCCGAAGGTCAGCTGGCGCTGGTTCGAGCCGTCCCGGTCCATCACCCAGATGCGCCGCCGGCCATTGTCGTGTCGCCGGCAAAACGCTATTTGCCGGCCGTCGGGCGACCAACTCGGGTCGTGGTTGTATTTTTCGCTGGTCAATTGGACATATTCGGCCCTCTCGGTTTTGAGCCGGAACTGCTCGTCCTGGGCGCGGGAAAGATCCGCCCCGGCGCCGATCAGGACGATGAGGGCAATCGTTGAGCAGCGCTGGATTTCAGCTCTAAAACACCCGCTCTTGAACAGCTCAAAGACCCTAGAATAAAAACTCATATCCCTTCTCCTTTTGGCTTGTTGCATGAACCGGAATGCCTGGCGTAGAGGTGATAGGCGCAGTCCGGACCGATGAGGCGCACGGCGCCCGGGCGGGGCAGATCGGCCTTGCCGCTGAGGACCAGACGGCGATACTGATAGCGCTTGCGGATTTCTTCGCCTTTGCGGTTCTTCATGCTGCACCTGGTTCGGCTAAGCGGCCAGCAAGGGCCGCGCGCGGGCACAAATTATCTTCCAAGGTTTGCCGGGCTCAGCTGTCGCCGAGCCGCTTTCAGTGCCGATGCACTTTTCGCCCTTTGCAGTTGCCGGCAACGCCGATTTTCACCGCGCTGATCCTTGCCACCTGGACGATCCGTGCCGCAATCTACATGTAATTTATAAAAATTGTAATCTATTAAATCAAGTAAAAAAATGCCTGCTCGCTCTCCCTTTGCCTTGCGGGTTTCCGCGCCGCCTCTTTTATTTTTTCGCCAGCGCCCCGCGGGCGCCAGTTCGCAACCGCAAAGCGCCGCCACGCAAAAACCCGCGCCGGGTCGATGCCCGCCACCAACCAGAGAAGGACGCAATGGAAATACGCCTGCTCAGCCTGCTCGAAGGCGCCCGACAAGCCGAAGGCACCGCCATCATCATCGACGTCTACCGCGCCTATACCACCGCGGCCGTGGCCTTTGAGCGCGGCGTCGAAAAAATCATCCTGGTCGCCGAAGTAGAAGAGGCCCTGGCCCTGCGCGCCAAAGGCCTGGGCGACCTGTGCGTCGGAGAAGTGGAGGGCAAGCGCCCGGCGGGATTCGACTTTGGCAACTCGCCCCATGAAATCGCCGCCGCCGACCTGCGCGGCAAAACCCTGATCCAGTCCACGCGCGCCGGCACCGTGGGCGCAGTCGCGGCGCGCCGGGCCACCCGCATCTACGCCGGTTCGCTGCTCATCGCCCGGGCCACGGCGCGGGCCGTGCTGCGGCAAGGACCCGCGCTGGTCAGCATCGTGGCCATGGGCAACCGGGGCACAGTGCGCACCGACGAAGACGAACAGTGCGCCCTCTACATCCGCAACCTTCTGGAGGGTAGAAAGCCCGAGCCGGCAGCGCTGCGCAGCCTGGTTGCCAGCGGCGGCGAAACCGCGAAATTCGACGATCCGGAACAACCCCAGTACCACCCCGAGGACCGCGACCGCGCCCTGCAGGTCGATGCGGTGGATTTTGCCATCGAGGTGGAGCGGGTCGAGGGCCTGCTGGTCGCGCGCCGGGCGGAGGGCTGAGGAATGCGCGCGCCGACGCCGAGTTCTGCTGCAGCGGCAAGCGGAAGTGCGGCTATATTTTGGGGGGGCTGCAAAACCCTGCCGAGGGCGAAAAAAAGCTGCTGCTCTCCCCGGAGGGACCGATGATATTTAACAGGGAAGGGCCCTTTGGAGAGAACCTCTCCCTGCACCCTCAGCTACACGTCCGGCGGCCGGACGACCGCCGGACATGCCTCCTTGCCGGCTCCACCGGGGCGCGCATACCCCCTCAATCCCAGCGGTAGGACCGGGCTCCGCGGCTGGAGACGCGCGCCAGTTTCCAGGCCGTTCGCCATTCCTCCAGATCGCGGACCACCAATTCCGGATGCGCGCTGCTGCGCACCAGCAGGCCGGGCATATGCGGCCGGCCGTTGGGTTTGCGGGCATCGTTCCAGCGCAGATCCATGCTCCAGCGGATCCCGTCGGACCGGTTCGGCTGGCTGCTGTGGGGCGTGCGGCAGTGGATGGCCAGCAAACCGCCGCGCCGGACCGGGATTGCCACCGGCTCGACCGGCGGCAACTCGACGGGATCGATCATCCAGTTACCGCCCATTTCGGCTGGGGGCTTGACGTGCCGGCGCAGGGGTTCCCGGTGACAGCGCGGCAGCACCATAAGCGCGCCGTTTTCCCGGTTCGCATCCACCAGCGGAATCCAGGTGGTGACGACCAGCGTGTCGTCGGCTTCGGGCAGGAGCACGCCCAGATCCTGATGCCAGGCGGTCGAGCGCGCCCATTCGCTCTGGGAAAGGCCGCCGGCGTAGTCGTTGGTGGCAGGCAGCTTGGGACGGATGTGCTGACAGGAATTGGCGTAGATCTCGGGACCGACCAGGGCTTCGACCAGATCCAGCAGGCGCGGGTTGTGCAGAAAGTCGAAGATGTTGCGGCCCAGGTTGGCGGGGAAGTTGATGCCGGCCACGGCGGCGTCATCGGCCCGACCCAGCGGAATCAGGCGCTTGGCAAAGGGCAACGCGGCGTAGTCGCTGTCGATTTTGCCCTCCGCGCACAGCCGGCGGGCACTGCGATCGATGATTTCCTCGAGCTCGGCCTGTACTGGATCGAGGTCTTCGGGCCGCAGTGCAGCGGGCACGTGCAGATAGCCCTCGGCGTGGAAAAACTCCAGCTGCTGGGGTGTGAGTCCGGACATGCCTTCCCCTCTCGTGCAGTAATTGCTAGTTCCCGTGGGAGCTAAAAGAAAAAATAGTCGACGGCGCACTAAAAAACTTGCGCTTGATTTCCCTTTCGCAAAACCTGGTTCAAGGCGCCCGGACTGCCGCGCGAGCCAATCCCCACTGAGCTCCGAGCCGGGCTGCCACCTGCGGCAGCTACCGGCCGCAATCGCAGCAACCTTTAGCGCCTCAGGGCGCCGCGTCCTTCAGCTCGCCCCACGACTGGGGAGGCACCGCAGTGCCCGCTCCCGAGCGCCGCAGTTGCCAGCTCCTGCCGGGCGCCTCCACCCGGAAGGTCTCGATGTTGCCGCGGTCGGCAACGGTCACATAGCAGGTGCGGCCGTCGGGGCCGCCGAAGGCGATATTGCTCGGATCCTCGCCCCGCAGATCGATTTCGCGCAGCACTTCGCCAGCCGGCGAGACTTTGGCTACCCTGCCTCCTCCTATGCGGGTGATATAGAGATTGCCCTCCACGTCGCAGCGCATGCCGTCCATACTGAATTCATCGAAGTGGATGAGCAGCCTTTTGTTGCCGATATCCCCCGCCGGCGACAAATCGTAGGCCCACACATTGCGCTGCAGGGACTCGTTGACGTAGAGCACCTTCTCGTCGGGGCCCACTTCGATGCCGTTCGTGGTGCCCATCTGGTCTTCGAGCAAGGTCGTGCTGCCATCTGCGGTGATGCGCCACAACTGCCCGCTGCCCTCGCCCCAGTTCGGATCGCTGGCGTAGATGATATCGTTGGCCCCTATGGCGATATCGTTGGGCTGGTTCATCGCCGGTTCGTGCGCCAGTGTGGTCACGGCTTGCGTCCCCCTGGCGACTTTCAGAATATTGTGGTTCTTCCAGTCGGCGATGAGCATGGCGCCCTGGCTATCAAAGCGAATGCCGTTGCCTATGCTGCCCCTGGCAAGTTCCACAAAGATGTCCGCCACGCCCTCCGGGCTAACTCGACCGATGGTGCCCAGGGCGTGGAAATTCACCGCGTACAGAACGCCCTCGGCATCTACGGCAGGGCCTTCGGGGGATTTGAATCCGCCTGGAGGGGTCAGGTCGCGGCTCGTATAAAGTTCCTCTTGTGCATTGATGGGAGGCGCCGCCAGCAGGCAGATAAAAGCGATTTGCAAAACGCGATTCCCGTGCAGTATTGGAATTAGATGCTCCATTTTGAATGATCTCCCGCAGATCTGTGATGTCAAAACCCGTGCAGTTTCACTAGAAGGACGAATTTTTCTTACCCCTGAGCAGTCCCGTGCGCATTCAGCTTCTCAAGTCCTCACCAGGCCCACCCGGGCGGCAGCGGCGCCCCCCACCTACAAAATAGCCAGATACTGGATCGCCCTCCACTCAAATTTTCTCGCGGGCGGCGGCAAAACCACGTCGGCACCCCGAACTCGTGCCAGAAATAGCCCTTGATCGCACCCCTGGGCTTGGATGGAACGCCGCCTCGAACGAAGCTGCCAACCGCGCTTGATCAGGTGTGCCAAAGGCGCTTTATTATCCATGCGCAAGCAGCGCCATCGCGCTAAAAACCGGTCGCTCGAAGATGGCTTGGCCGCCAGCGCAACCGCGACTCCGAGCCGTCGTAAAATTATCACGCCTGGATTCAGGGGGGAGCCAAGCGCTTGAATTACCGCACCATGGGACGAACGGGCTGGCAGGTCAGCGAAATAAGTTTGGGCGGTGCCGGTCTGGTCGGCTCCGATCCCGAGCGCGCCCAGGACAATGTCTGCGCTCTCGTCGAGCGCGCCTTCGACCTGGGCATCAACTACTTCGACACCGCTCCGATCTACGGCGGCACCTTGAGCGAAGAGCTTCTGGGCAATGCCCTCGCCAGTGTATCACGCCCCTTCTACCTCGCCACCAAGGTGGGCTACGATCCGGAAGATTTCGACTATCGCAGCGACAGCGTCCTCTGGAGTCTCGAGCGCAGTTTGCAGCGGCTGCGCGTGCCAAAATTATCTCTCGCCCAGTTTCACGACAACCAGGCAAGCTGGGAGAGGATTACCGAGCCGGGGGGTACCCTGGAGGGTCTGCGCGCAGCGCAGCAGCGCGGTCTGTGCGAGTACATCGGCGTTACGGGGCGCGCCGTGCCCCTGCTGGTCAACCTGGTGCAAAAGGGGGCATTCGACGCGGTCCTGGTCTATCACGATTACCAGCCCTGCCGCCAGGTGGCCGCCGAGCGTCTGATCCCGGCAGCGCACGCGCACGCCATGGGTATCGTCGTCGGCTCGGTGCTGGCCGGAGGCCTGTTCGGACACGCCAGTCAGCGCGAGGCCCTGCTGGCGCGCATGGGGCAAGGGCAAAGAGAGGCCACCTCGAAGGTCATCGAACTGCTGCGTGCAGAGCCGGGCACGCTGGCCCAAAATGCCTTTCGCTACGTCCTGGCCGACCCGCGGGTCAGCACCGTGCCCAGCGGCGCCAGGTGCGTATCCGAACTCGACGATGTAGCGCGGGCAACAGACCTGGGTCCGCTGGCGCCGGAGCTGATCGAGGCACTGCACGAACTCTCCTAAAATCTGCGCCTGCAGGAGGCGAAAACCTGCTCTGAAGCTGTTCTGGCCCCGCGCCGAGCACGGCCGGAAGAACGCGCTTTCCGCCTTGACCAGGTGTTCCCAAAGCCCTTTAATAATTTCTGTTTCCCTCCCCTGGTGCGGGTCTGACTGGAGGGTTTGCAAACTTACTCGACGAAACGCTAGGGCAAGAGAATCGCGAGGCGGATGGGGCGCTATCCACGGCCCTGAATCGGGGCCCCAACGCCCATCCCGAGGGCGCAGAGATTTGCGGCTCACAGATTGCAATGCCGCACCGCCGCGCAACGAGATCGAAGGCGCGCTCATGCGAAGCAGCGACGCGGCAGCTAGAATGCCTGAACCGGGGCGGGCTCGTCGACGCTCTTATCCGAAAGTCTAGGGGCAGCTGCACCGCCCGCCACCCATCTAATTTGCAGGAGAGCCAACCATGAAAATCGCCGATATCGACATTTTCTCTATCGAGCCCAAAATTCTTCCGCAGGTGCCCGACTACCTGCCGCCGCTGGCCCAGTTGCACCAGCGCGTCGTCTTCAAGGTCAGTCTCGACAACGGGATCGTCGGCTACGGCGAATACCGCAGCTATGCGCCCGACAAGTCGGTCGTCGCCCCCTTGATCGGACGCAATCCCTTCGACTTTATCAACCACGATCTGCACATCGGTCTCAGTCAGTGGTGTCTGGGCCTGGCGGCGGCCCTCTACGATGCGATGGGCAAGTACCTGGAAATCCCGGCGTATAAACTGATGGGACCCAAAGTTCGCGATCGGGTAGCGGTAGCGGCCTGGACGCGGCCCTCGCCGCCCGAGGTCCTGAGCCGTGAGGTGCAGCGCGCGGTGGAGCAGGGCTATACCCTGTTCAAGATGCACACCTGCCATCACTACGACGTCTTCGAGCAGAACGAGGCGGTGGAGCAGACGGCGCCTCCGGGCTTCCGCATGCAGTACGATTTCAACCACAACCGCTCTCTCGGGGTGGTGCTGCCGATCCTCAAGCGCCTGGAAAAATCGTGGGTAGTGGGCTCGGTCGAAGATCCCCTGGTACTGAGCGACATCGATGGCTGGCGGCGGCTGCGGGAAAAAACGGATATCCCGCTCTACATGCACGTCCCTCCCCTCGGCGGTCTGCAGGAGATGCTCCACGGACTGGCCGATGGCTATATCATCGGCGAGTACTGCGGTGGACTCGGCGACGCGCTGCAGCGTGGCTTCGCCTATTCAAAAGCGAATATCCCCTCGATTATCCAGCTCACCGGCGGTTCTCTGGCGACCGCCTTTGCACTGCATATGGGGGCCGTTCTGCCGAAGGTGGCGCATACCATTACACTCGACGACAACTACGCGGAAGACCTGGCC
>CAXFTV010000167.1:0-9396 GCA_964005845.1 uncultured bacterium | reverse complement strand
TCATTTATTATTCCCTGACCTTACACCAATCAGGAGAATCCCATGCGCGCCCGCAGCGACTGGAAACCCGGCCTGACCCACATCGGCACCCAAAAACAGCTCTTCTTGGACGACCACCGCGTCGAAAGCCTGAAGCACGCAGCCTTCGTCCTCAATCCCGCCAAAAAATACCGCGACAATCCCGTCTATCGCCGCGAGCACCCCTGGGAGGGCAATGCCATCCACTACGGCGCGGTAATCTACGACGAGCAGGACCAGCTCTTCCGCATGTGGGTCCAAAATCATCACTTCACCGGCGAAGAGCGGGTCATCAAAAAGACCGCGGGCTCGGTCCCGGCCGGAACCGGAAAGCGCTGGCTCTACGCAACCTCCACAGACGGCTATCACTGGGAAAAACCCGACCTCGGCCTGGTCGAATTCGAAGGCTCAACCAAAAACAACATCCTCGGTCCGGACAACTGGCGCAGCTTCAAAGGCGGCGTCTTCATCGACCCCAACGAGACCGACCCCAATAAGCGCTTCAAAGCCATGGCGCAAATAAGCAAGCAGGACGACCGCGACGTCTCCGACCCCGACGCCCCTGAACCCGAACAGCGCTTCCCCTGGAATCTCTACACCTCGGGCGACGCCCTAAACTGGACCCCGCACCCGGAAAACCCGGTCATCGACCGCCCCGAGTCGATCTGGGGGCCCACGGCCATGATGGGCTGGGATCCCATCCGCCAGGTCTACGCCGCGCACATGGAAAACTGCATCAACAAATACATGGTCTTCGGACCCCATATGTGCCCCCTGAAGATGCGAATCATCGGCCGCGCCGAAAGCCCCGACCTGGAGCAGTGGAGCGAACCCGAGACCATCCTGCTGCCCGACCAGGACGACCCGCCGGACCTCGAATTCTACAGCATGTGGGCTACCACCTACGAGAATTACTACCTCGGCATGCTGTGGAATTTCCGCAAAGCCAGCGCCACCCTCTGGCCGCAACTGGTCTTCAGCCGCGACGGCATCGACTACGACCGCCGCTATCGCGAGCCCTTTATTCAACTCGGCGACGAGGGCGATTTCGACTCGGTAACCGTCTACGCCCAACAGCCCATCATCCACGACGATACCATCTTCATCTACTACGGCGGCCAGAACTGGCGCGCCTCGAAGCAAATGGATCAATTGTTGGATGAATACGGCCCCGACGGCCCCCGCGGCCAGATCGGCCTGGCGACCGTCCCGCTCGACGGCTTCGTCTCCATCGACTTCGGCCAACAACAATACGGCGAAGTCGTGACCAAGTCCTTTGTCTTCGAGGGAAATACGCTGCAGATCAATATGCGCGCGGCGCCCCTGGGCTGGAACACCGGCCTTCCCGAACTCAAGGTCGAAATCCTCGCCGCCGACCACACGCCGTTGCCCGGTTATAAAGTTGAAGAAGCCGATATCCTGGCCGAGACCGGCTTCGCCAATGTCGTAAGCTGGCAGGGCAATACAGATGTGAGCGCCCTGGCGGGCAAGCCGATCAAGCTCAAATTCTACGGCAAAAACCTCAAGCTTTTCGCCTATCAGTTCGTCGGCTGATCAAGCCCCGAAGCGGTAAGATTACAGACTGGTGGCGTTGTCGGTCTCGATGTGCAAGCGGATCTTGCGGCCGACAAAGGAGGGCCCGCTGATAGAACCAGGGCACAGAGGGCGATTCCTAAGGCGCGTTGGCTGGAAGCCGGAAGCAGTGAGAATGGCGCCGCCAGGCCAAGTAGCAGGAGGGCAATTCAAATGAGCAAGCCGGCCGATTAAACCGGGGAAAAGGAGTTTTATTTCATTGGAGGATGCGGTCGGAGAGCGTTCCAACGGCGATGGCGAAGTGATGCGAGCGGTTCCATTTGAGCAATATGGAGAAATTATCGTAAACCAGATAGTGTTGTCCCATGGCATGGGCTGGGGCGATTAACTGGGCGCTGATATCCCTGAGCGGCAGATCGGAGCCATTGAGCCGCCTAATGCCGAGCGCTTGCCACTCGGATAGATTTTCGCGTGTATTCACCCGTCCGGGATCCAGGCCGGGCGGGATTTTTACCGGTCGACCCCAGGTCAGATCCTTGCGCCAGCCATGGGAGGCCAAATAGTTGGCAATCGAAGCAAGTGCATCTTCTTTTGAATTCCAGATATCTTTGTGCCCATCCGCATCGAAATCAATTGCGCGGTGGTTGTAGGACCACGGCATGAACTGGCATTGCCCCATAGCTCCCGCCCACGAGCCAACCATGTCTTCGACTGGGATATGGCCCTGGTCGAGAATCCGCAGGGCTTCTAGTAATTCCCGGCGAAAATAGTTTCCGCGCTTCGTCGCATAGGCCAGGGTGGCCAATGAGCGAATGACCGGGAAATCGCCCATATTGCGCCCGTAATCCGATTCACTGCCCCAAAGGGCGACGATAAAACGCGGCTGAACTCCAAAGCGCTCTGCGATACTATCGAGTGTATCGCGATATTCGCTTAAGGCCAAGCGGCCCGCCGCAACTCGGGTTTTGGAGACTCGGCGCGCGATATAGGCCTTAAGGGACTGCTTTTTTTCAGGCTGGTGGTTGTAGCGAGCCAGAACTCGGGAGTCGGATTCCAATCCGTTGAGTGCCAGGTCCAGCGTGGTGGAGTGGATCTCTTTATTCTCAGCCTCGCGGCGCAATGTCTCGAGAAACTTCGCAAAACCAGTTTCCGCACTCGACGTGGTGGGGATCTGGAGAATGCCGAGAATTAAAATGAGCAGCATGGTTTCTCAGGGAGTTTTTCCGATTTGAAAAAGGATCAAAGGGCGAAAAATTCGCCATTGGTTTTCTATTAATATAGCCAAATGCGAAGGCTAAAACCAGTCGCGGATCGCGGATTGATTATCTCACTGCCAATACGCGATATGTACCTGGGGGATTGCACCTCTTTGCGCAGAGATCGAATATGGGAAAACGCCGCCCAGGAGATCCGAGGGGGGCCGGTCGACGCAGCGAGCGAAGCCCCAGGCGTCGGCGGGACCGGGGCGGTAGCGGGGTGGGTACGACCTGGCGAGGCACCAGAAGCGATTGTAGCACGATCTGGCTGTCGGTCGGCAGCTCGACACGCCCCAAAGGCCTTCTATAATTGCTATACATTGGATTCAGAAGGGATGCTGGTGAGAGAGAAGGATGCGAGACTCTCTGTGGGAAGCCAGTTCATTTTCAATTGAGTCGTCAATCGAGGAGTTGACCTGATGGAAAAACGGATGCTTGGCAGAACCGGAATCGCAGTAACAGATGTCGGACTCGGCTGTTGGCAGATTGGCGGAGTTTCCTTCCGCGATGGCAGCCCGAGCGGATGGTCCGGAGTAACGACGAGCGAGTCCATCGAGATGTTGAAGGAGGCGTGGAACGAAGGGGTCAACTTCTTCGACACGGCCGACGCCTACGGCCGCGGAAAGAGCGAGGTGCTCGTCGGCATGGGCCTCGAGGGACACAAGACAGAGTCAGTCATCGGAACAAAAGTGGGGAACAGTCTCGCAGCCCCTGGACAGGACTTTTCGGAGCCCTATATCCGGGGTGCGCTGGAGGCGAGCCTTACGCGTCTGGAGCGGGAGTATGTGGACATCTACATGTTGCATGGTCCTCCAGTCGACCTGATGACCGACGATCTCTTCGCGCTGATGGCCGACCTGAAAGGTTCGGGTAAAGTACGCTCGTGGGGGGTCTCGATCGGTGCGAACCCGGACGAAGGAGTCCGGGCAGTGGAAGGGGGGGCAGAGGTGATCCAGCTGGTCTACAACATCATCCGGCAGGATATTGGCAACGTGGTCATCCCGCTGGCAGCAGAAAAAGGCGTGGGCATCATCGCCAGGGTGCCCCTGGCCTCCGGTTGGCTGACCGGCAAGTACAATGCGGATTCGAAGTTCGCCGCCAACGAGGCTCGAAGTACGACCTTTTCAGCCGCAGTCATCGAGGATGCCGCAGCGCAGGTAGCACAGCTCGATTTCTTGCTCGATGAGGCCGACTCGATGGTGGACGCCGCTCTTCGTTTCATCCTATCCAACCCTGGCGTCTCGACCGTGATACCGGGCGCAAAGAACAGGGCGCAGCTCAGACAGAACATCTCGAGTTCGGGGAAGAAGCTGTCCGAGAGTGCATTGGAGAAGGTCCGGGAGCTGTTTGGATAGCCGGAAACAACAGAGATCAGAGAGTCCTTAACCCGGAGGCCCGCATGAAAATCACTGGAATCAAAATCGCCCTCTTCGAAGTATCCGATCTCAACCGCCTCTTCGACCTGGTCCTCCTTGACGGCATGCAGCGCGACCGCTGGATCCACCGCCATACCTCGAGCGGCCCCGGCCATGCGCAGATCATGCGGGTCACCACCGACGCCGGCGTCGAGGGCGTCTGCACCGTCACCCAGCGCACCCTCGGCGATATCGGCGAAACTCTCCTCGCCCAGCTGCGACATCTGGCCATCGGCGAAAATCCGCTCTACCGCGAGAAGCTCTACCAGAAGCTGCACACCGGCACCCGCTGGGTCTATCAGGAGCCGGGCTGGGCCGCCGCCTTCGACAATTGCCTTTGGGACATCGCCGGCAAGGCGGCCAACCTGCCGGTCCACGCCCTGATCGGCCGCGTCCGCGAGCGCATCCCCGCCTACCTCAACATCGGTGGCCCGACGAAGGAAGCCGCCGCCGCCGCCGCTGCCCGCGCCGTCGCCGAGGGCTTTCCGGCCGTCAAGGACCACTTCTACCACCCGGTCGACGAGAACATCCAGTGGTTCGAAGCCGTGCGCGAGGCGGTGGGATCCGGCATCGACATCATGCACGACCCGGTGGCGATCTACACCTTCGAGGAAGCGGTGCGCATCGGTCGCGCGTTGGAAGGACTCAACTATCGCTGGCTCGAGGAGCCTCTGCCCGACCGCCAGCAGAACAAGCTCATCGAGCTCTGCGCCACCCTCGACATCCCCGTCCTGGCACCGGAGATGATGATGAACGACGTCGACCTCTGCGCCCAGTGGTTGCTCTCCGGCGCCACCGACATGATCCGCGCCAATGCCGCCCACGGCACCACGGCCGTGCTCAAACTCGCCCACCTAGCCGAGATGCACGGCACCAGTGTCGAACTCAACGGCACCGGCGGTCTCTACGGTCTCGTCCACGCCCACCTGCTCTGCTGCATCGCCAACACCAGTTACTACGAGTATTTCGGCGGGGCACAGGAGCGTTCGGGCCTCGAGTTGGGCATGAGCAATCCGGTGCTGCCCATCGAGGGCCACATTGCACCGCCGGATGGCCCGGGCTGGGGCGCCGAGTGGGACTGGGACTTCTTCGACAAGAAGCAAGTCGGCGAGCTATGAGGCGCGCCGCTGCAACCCAGTGCCCGCGCACCGGTGCGCATTCCCCGTCGTCCCGGTGGGCGAATCTTCACAGTTTTCGGCTTCATTGAGCACGGGCGGCTAATCCATAAAATAGGACGTATCCCAGATCGAAGCTTCGGCTTCCTCTCTGGTCATCACCCACTCGCGGTCCACCCAATGGCGCAGCAGCGGTTGGACCGAAGCGGGTAATTCATCGAAGACCTCTCCTTTTAAATACGGCCAATGACCCGAGGGCGTGTGGCCGCGTGCGGCCTGCAGGCGATGCTCGACGGAGTGCGGGCGGCGGGGGTGGCAGTTGAGCCACCAGGGAGCGTAATTTACCCCCCAGAAGATGCGGCGCGAAAGGCTGCGGTTATTGCCACCGGTGTGCCACAGCCGACCGTCGAAGACCAGGACGCTGCCGGCGGGTGCCTCGACCGTGAATTCCGTCGGGCGCGCCTTGCGCAGTCCGTGGTCGCCGTTGGGATTCGCGCGCGATCTATGGGTGCCCGGAGCTACGACCGTCGCGCCATTTTCGCGAGTGAAATCGGTGAGCATCCAAAAAGTCGTAAGGTTGATGACCAGATCGGGCAGCGGCCCCTCGACGTGCGATGCCCCTGATTGTCCCCAGGGCCAGTCCACGTGCAGGTTGCCCGGAACCCGTTCCGGCGCGTTCGGGTCGGGGTTGCGGAGATTGCCGCTGCTGGATATGATCCGGGCGCTGGCACCGAGCACCGAGTGCACAACCGCGAGGATGCGTTCAGCGGCGAGAAAGGGAGCCAGGCTCTGGTCGTGGTTGAGAAAATTGCTGCCGTGGATTTTTCCGGCGCCCTGGTCGAGGGTTTTTTCGGTGCTCTGACACACCTGCTCGACCTGACTCGGACTCAATACGCCCTCTTCGACGTAGAATCCTTCTAGCTCGAGGGCAAGGAGCTTTTCTTCCAGTGTCACGCTCACCGACAAAATCCTGCCGGAACACCACCCAATCTTTGCCGCGTTCCACATCCCACTCCCCGGAGCGAATGATCTCGTAGTCCCGGTGAAATTCGTACTCCGCTTCTGCCCCCCTGCGCAACAGTCCCACCCCGACCTTCACAAAGGACCCGCCCGCGCCGACCTCGTCGAATCCCGAGGGCCGATCCATGCCGAACTCCTCTGCCGGACCAGTAATAAAATCGTGTCCTTCGGGATCGTGTGGAAAGCGCCATGGACCGTAAAACTCGTGCCCCCGATATTCCACCCGCGCGATAATACCCGACCAATCAAAGCGCGCCCCTCGGTAATACCCTTTTTCGGCATCGGGCAGGTACAGAATCATCGACAACTCGTCGTTAGCCAATTCAAGTTTTGGAGCAGGCAAGACTTCTTCTCCTTCGCTTTTGCCTTCAGCAAAAGCCGTATAACAAGCGTGGGACATTCAAATCCCATCTGCCAAGATGTTCTGGCAGCCCGGCATCGGCTATAGAGCACGTGCAGCGTGAGTTGGGGCGTAGTGGAGGAACGCTGGGGAGTGGTTGGAGGCCGGTGCACGTGTCCGAAAGTCGATTTCAGTTATCGTTGCCGTCCCGATAGCCGAAGAATACTCCCTCTTCGGTGATCTCTCCCGGGTAAGTCCACGGATAGAAGAGAGAGCCATCGCCGGGAGTGAGCCCTTGCGGGATAAATTCGGCCTGGATGACTCGTCGCCGAGTTCCCGCGCCTACAGGTCTAATACAAGGTCCGGAAGCATGTGCAATCATGGGTCGCATAAATAAAATACTCCCGGCAGGAGAAGGAAGGGCAACGGGTTCGAGAGCTTGTACTTGCACATCGGGGTCTTCGGTTTGTGACAGAAAATCTTCAAATGAAGTCGAATCGTCGATTTTGTCAGTCTCCCAATTGGCCGAGCCGGGAATGACGTGAAGACAACCGTTTTCTATGGTTTGTTCCTCGATGTGAATTCGCGCTTCGCACATCTGCATGAGGACCTTCTTGCGAAGCCGTCTTTTCTTCAATGGCGTGGAGTATCCCTTGTCGCAATCATCTCCCAGATGCCGATCGACAATTTGGCCGTTGTCCTGGTGCCAGGTTTCCGGACTTTCGCTCTGTTGTTCCGGACTTTTCACCATCAGGGTGTGTCCACAGCATTGAACCGGAGCCTTGAGAATCTTTGGCAACAGCCAAAGCGCATGATAGGTTAAAGTCAATCGCATCAATTCGGGGTAGAGTTCGTAGGTGTGCCTCACGGCCCATAGCTCGCCATTTTTCCACGAACACCACTCGGAATGCCGCTGGGGAGCATCCTCTTCGATCATGCGGAAAAGGTCTGTAATGATTTCCAGTTCAAAAGGCGAATAGGCATCGGTGACCAGAGCAAAACTGTTGCGCTCAAGAGATTCTTCCACCTTTTCATAAAGATTCTCGTCGTTGATGGAAAACATTTCTTCATTGGTTTTCATAATAGGGAAGCCAAGCCTGATTTCTTGCGTTATGCCGGCAAAATTTTTTCGCCCTCTAAATTTGTATTGCACCTGTACGCATGCGGCCCTCTAAGTCGGGATTTTGCTATCTGTGCGGCGGGAGCAGGGTTTAGTATACTGCACATAAAAAAAGACATCAAGTCAGAAGCCACGAAAAGGGCGCCCCCCCTGAAGCGTCGAGTTTGCTTACTGGCGCAGCCGGCGGCAAAACACCTTCGGTTTGCGGTCGCGGCCTCTGGCGGACCATTGCCTGGATGATTTCGCCCCCTCTCCGGGCAAATTTTGTCTATTTCCAGCATGCCCTCAGGATAATCCAATACGCCCCTCGGGATATGAGATTTGTAGCTGCCCAGGCATCTACCTTCGAGTTCGAGATAATAACCCCCGGCACACAGTCCTGGACCTTTTGAGATGCGTTCTATAAAGTCGGCAGGCATGGAAATGCTCTTATGGTTATTTTTGCTGATGAGCAGTTTCCGGACACGATGTAAATTTGATCAATATTACCTGCCAATCTAGAAATCATAAAAGAAGGCATGGGCGAGATGCGCCGGCTCAGCGACCAGGTGGCGGTGACGCCGCCATTCTGGTATACAGCCGCCAGGAGCTCCTTGCTGGAAGAAAGGACTTTCATGAGTGATGCAAAGAAAGCGCCCGACTGGGTGTGTGTGACAGAAGCCGCCCCGTGGCAGCCGCGCGATTCGCAGGGCGAGTTGGTCTACGACGATCATTTGTGGATCTTCGGCGGGTGGTTCACCCCGCAAACGCCGAATCCGCGCGACGCCTGGAAATCTCCGGACGGCATAAACTGGACCCGTACCGTGAAGGATGCGCCGTGGGACCACGGCGATCTGCCGGCGACGATGGCGTTCAAGGACAGAATGTGGTTGATGGGCGGGCGCATCCTGCCGGGTACGGTCGTCAGCAACAAGGTCTGGTCCTCCGCCGATGGCGCAGAGTGGACCCTGGAAACCGAGGCCGGCTGGTGTCCCAGAGTGTCTCCCTCATACGCCGTGTTCGAAGACAGGATGTGGATCATGGGCGGCGTCGAGGACTTCTACCAGAACGACGACCAGACGCTCAAGAACGACATCTGGTCCTCGGCGGACGGCAGGGAATGGAAATTGGAGGTGGAGAACGCTCCGTGGTCGAAGCGGGCGCACGCCCAGGCCGTCGTCTTTGCAGACAAGATCTGGATCATGGGCGGAGGCCACTGGATGCCAGAAACGATCCCCCTCAACGATGTGTGGTGTTCAAAAGACGGAGTGAACTGGACTCAGGTGACAGATGCGGCCCCGTGGTCGAAGCGAATGTGGTTTTCCCTGGTCGTCTACCGCGACCGGATGTGGGTCCTGGGCGGATGGAACAGGGAAGAGGGAAATTTTGGGGACGTCTGGTACTCGCAGGACGGGGCGAACTGGACGGAGCTGAAATCCGATGCGACCTGGAAGAAGCGCCACGAGCATTCGGCCTTTGTCTTCCAGGACAAAATCTGGGTGGCCGGCGGCCACGCCGAACCGCTCAACAGCGAGGTCTGGACGCTCGAAATCCCCGAGTCGTGGTTCGAGGGTGCGTGATATGGCTGCGCAAGTGGCGG
>CAXFTV010000166.1:0-5126 GCA_964005845.1 uncultured bacterium | reverse complement strand
GGCGATTTCGCCGGCGAATTCGTGGCCCAGAATGAAGGGCCGCCGGGGCACGAAATCGCCGTTGCGGCCGTGGGCGTAGTAGTGCAGGTCGGTGCCGCAGAGGCCGCAGGCCTTTACTTTTACCAGCACCTGATCGGGCTCCAGTTCCGGCACCTCGACCTGGGCCGGGCGCAAGTCTCTGGCACCGTGCAAATAAAAGGCTTTCATCGTCGCGCTCATCGTGGCGTCCTTTAATTAATTCGAAGCTATAATAAACACACTGCTGCAGTTGCGCACGTACATATCTTTGCCGCCGCCAATTAATTGCTCCCCGGCGGGGCCGAAAGGGTCGAATTCAGAGCTGCAGATCGATCTATCGAAGGACGGGGGAGAATCTGCTGGGGAACTCATTTCAAGCCGGTCCCGATAGCGGACTGAGACGGCTTCTAACTGCATAAGCGGATTTCAAAAGGGTTCCCGTCCGCTATTTGCCTTGTTTGCGGGGCGAGGGGATGGGATTAATTTTGCGATGCTGCCCGCCGACTTGCAGCAAATACAATAACTGTTTAGGGTTTGTTGAAAATGTATCTCCGCCCTAGCTGGGCTAAACTCTATTTGGGGCCAGCCCCGAAAAAAGCAGGGGTTTCTCGTGCCGCAGCGAGGACAGCTCGACTAGCTGGCGCCAGTGCAGTGGGAAGTTCCGCAGCACTGGCGCTATGCCACATAAATAAAGAGAGATAGAAATGGAAAATTCTGTGCGCTATTGGCTTGTCCTGCTCGGCTTGCTGGTTGCCTCAATTAATTCCAGGGGCTTCGCCCGCGAGGGCGAATTAATCGTAGAGGAGGGCCAGCCCCGCGCGGTGATCGTCGTCGGCCCCGAGGTCGCGGCGGCGGTCCCGGAGATTGGTCTGGACAAGGCCAATCCCAGCGCGGCGGCCGACAAGGTGGCCTGGGCGGCGCGCGATCTCCAATACTATATCGAAAAGATGTCCGGCGCCAGATTGCCCCTGCACACCGCGGGTGATCCCCGCCCCCCCGGGTTTGTGCAGATCCTCGTCGGGCGCAGTGCAGGGACTTCAAAGTACGATCCGATCATTCCCTCCGGTTTGACCCCCAGCCGCGAGGAGGAGGGCTACGCCATTGTGAAGGAGGGCGATATTCTGGTGCTGGCCGGCAACGACGCAGGCCCCTACCACGGCACCGAGTACGCGGTCTACGCCTTCCTGCACCAGTTGGGCATGCGCTGGTACATGCCCGGCGAGTTCGGCGAAGTGGTTCCCGTCGCGCCCACGATCAGGGTCGGCGATATGCGCGTAATCAGCCGTCCCGACTTCAAGATGCGCAACTGGTGGACGCACTGGTTTGCCAATGACTTGAGAGCGCAGGAGACGCGCTGGAAGATTCGCAACGGCATGAATCTCGACACGATGAACCGGGTGCCGGGCGATAGCAGCGTGCGCCAGGTATTGCCGCCTGAGGAGGAAAAAGACAATCCCGCATACAGCGATATTTTTGCCCGCGATGCGGCCGGCAATGTGTACCCGCACATGCCCAATCTAGCGAGCGAAGAGTCGGTGCAGTATGCCGCTCGAATCATCAGGGAGGCCTTCCGCGCCGATTCCACGCGCACCTCGTGGGGCATTGGCGCCGACGATGGTCTGCCGCGCGATTTTAGTCCCGGCACCGGGGCAAAGCACATGAATTTCCCTTCGATGATCGGGCGCTTCAACGATCCGGCGGGCGCCAGCACGACCGAAGAATGGATGCTCTGGGTCCAGCGCGTCAGCGCCGCAGTCCGCCAGGAATTCCCCGACCGATTCCTCACCACCAATGGCTATGCGAATCGCGCCACGCCGCCGATCGGCATAGAGCCCGATCCCACGATCTGGATCATGTTCGCGGCCATTTTCTCGGATACCTACCACGCACTGGACAATCCGCGTAGCTGGATGACGCTGCGGCAGCACAATATGCTCAAAGATTGGACGGCGATGTACGATAATGTCTATATGTACAACTACCTCTACTACAACCTGGTGGGCTGTGGCGCGCCGCCGATCCCGCTGGCCCGCAGGCATATGAGCGAGATGCCCTTGCTCAAGAAACTGGGCGTCGTCGGCTTTTGGGACGAGGGCCGCACGGTGCGGGGCGAGGCGGGAGTTTTTCCCACCTATCTGCGCGCGCGCATGATGTGGGATGCGGACCTCGATGCCGGCGCTTTGGCGGCAGAGTATTTTGCCGCTTGGTACGGTCCGGCCGCCGACCCGGCTTTCGCGTTCTGGGATGCCATGGAGCAGGCGATCGAGAGCAGCAATATAGGCGGCAATGAGGATCACATGTTATCGCTGATTTACACCCCCGAGTTGATTGCTGAACTGGCGGGCCATCTGGAGCGTGCCGAAGAGGCGGCAAGGGGAGATGTCTGGGCGGCGCCGCGGGTGCGGGCGGACCGCGCTACTTTTGAATACCTGCTGGCCTATAAGGCAATGGAACGAGCCGAGTTCGCGGCCGCCTGGGCGGCCGCGGCCCGGTGGGCAGAGCGCATGAACGAAGTATTGAAACCGGCCATGGAGATCAGCCGTTTCTACTGGGACATCAGCACCGAGGACAAGCCGCGCAAGGGGCAGGCGCATGGCTATTATTACTGGGGGACCATGATGCGCCGCGATTACTACCAGCAGATGGCGGCTCTCACCTCGGGACGCCGGGGAGAGATGATCGCCGTTCTGCCCGAACGCGCGCGCTTTCGCATCGACGAACGCGACGATGGCCGCTTCGATGGCTGGTATCGCCGGGCATTCGACGACAGCCAGTGGGAGACCTTGCGCACGACTATCCCCTTCTACGCGCAGGGGAAATATCTGGACCTGCAGGGCTATCCCTACATGGGCGTTCTATGGTATCGTCTGGATGTCGATATTCCCGCCAGCGCCGCCGGCAAAGCGGCGAAAATCCACTGCATGGCGGCGGAGACGGAAGCATGGGTCTGGGTGAACGGCGAATTTGTTGGTCACCGGCCCTATATCGAAGCCTATATCCGTCCTTCCAGGATCGACATGGACCTCGGCGATGCCCTGATCCCGGGGGAGAAGAACCAGGTCGTCGTCCGTCTGCATACCAATTTGCAGGCGGCCCAGATGCCCGCCGGTCTGGCCTCGCGCCTGTTTATCTACGCGCCCTATGCCGCGGCTCAAATCGAAGGTGATTGAGGGGTTCCGCAGGGGAAGTTTTCCCTTGACAAAGGCCCAATTTTTAATGTTTAATCATTACGCTGATCAAAAAAACGCTCAGGGGCATGCGCTGGTCGTTCATCGCCAACCTGTGTGGCCCCCACTGGCGTCCGGAAGTCGAGCAAGTAACCGTTCTCTTCGGGGCGCTCTACAGCCTCTGCCAGGCCTTTAATCCGGTTGGACGAGGGCGGTTCCCGCTCGTTTTAGCATAGTGCTTGCATCGATACGCATCGGCTTGATAGTGCCAGTGCACCAGGCCGGTGGAGGAGATATGGCCCCGGGCCCTGGACCTTGATTTGCCGCCCTTTGACTACCTGTTCTCCGGCGCGCTTGTTTAATCAAAAAACTGCTGCGAAAAGGAATTTATAATGGAACTCTCCGCATTGCACGCCGAAGTCGCTCGCCTCGAAGGGGAATTGCAGCAGGCGCGCGATCTGCTGGCCCAGGCGGCCCACGATCCAGAGGCGCTCACCGCCGAACTCGTTCGCACCCGCGCCTACGCCTTCAGCGCCGCGGCGAATCCGGTCGAAGAGACCGTCGCTGCTTGTGCCCTGGCGCTCGAGCGCTATGGTTTTTGCGTCATCGACAATGTCATACCCGCCGACCAGGTAGATGCCATCCGCGACGAGGTCGTGGCGGCGCAAGCCACCATTGGCCGGAATGTAGAGGCCATCCAGGCACTGAAAGGTCGGGAGGATCTGAGGCCGGAGGAGGTGGTCGATGACCAGGGGGCCTCACACGGGGTGGATCTCAGGCCGGTGCGCCGGGTCGGATGCCCGCCCAAACCCCCCAACGATATTATCTGGATGCCACTATACGCCCAGTATCTGGCCCACCCGGTCGTCACCAGCGTGGCCCGTCGGGTCCTCGACGACCACCTGCGCATCGCGCAGCTGCATCCCCGCATCATCGAAACCGATCGGGACGGTATTCCAGGCGGATTCGGCTCGCCCGCACTCAGGGGCCGCGCCAACTCGCGCGAGTGGCACACCGACTGGCCCCACGATCTGTCGGCCTATGGCCGGGACGATCCCAACGAAAATGTCGGTTGCGTCCGCCAGCCCTTCCCCGACGTGGCCATGTGTCTGGTGATGATCTGGTATTTGACGGATACAGACGAAAACTCGGGCGGCACCTGGGTCGTGCCCGGGTCGCACAAGGACAAGCGCAATCCGCGCGGGCCGCGCGACGGTATTTCGGTCACTGCGCCCATACCCGGCGACATGCAGGTCAGCGCGCCGAAGGGATCCGTCTATATCCAGGACTCGCGCAGTTGGCACGCCTCGGCTATGCACAACCCCAGCGGTCGGGCGCGGGTGGCGATGGTCAATCGCTGGTGCCCCTGGTGGTTATCCGTCGACGACTATGCGCCCGGCGAGCGCTATAGCACCAATATCGTCTGTCGGCCGCTGTCCCCGGCGGAGTTCAAGGCCCTGCCCGTCGACCTGCAGCCCCTGATGCGGCACCTTTGTCCCGCCGAGCGCGATACCCTGCAGCCGCAGGTACTGGCGCGCGCCGGGGCTGCTGATCGGCGCAATCAGGTGGGTTTTCGCCAGCTGGAGAAAAATCCGGAGGAACTGGCGACGGCGAATGCCCATATCCGCGTCGCCCTCGGTCGCAGCTGAAGCGCCGGCTCCTTCCCATGGGCGGAATATAGGGCCGATGGGGAGAGGGCGTATTATCGGAAGTGTTTCTGGCGCAGGAAATCTGGCGCCGCCAAGGTGCGGCGGTCCCGGACGGACTCCGCTGTGCAGGCAAAGTCGGAGAGCATGCTGTCACGGGGGGCAATGAAGGAAGGAATGATGCGTCGAATCGGCGGGCTGCTGGCCGCCGCATTGCTCTGCAGCCAGTTTTTTGCGGTGGCGGGTGCGGCTTTGCAGGCCGGGGCCGCGCGGGTCAATATCAGCCCTCGAGCCG
>CAXFTV010000165.1:0-6497 GCA_964005845.1 uncultured bacterium | reverse complement strand
TGGGACTGGGATAAAGCCCGGGGTGATATGCCGGGATTCACCCCTTCGAAGGTACACGTCTACGAATATCAGGGTGGCACTGAATGGCGCGACCTGGGACAGGTGGGTGAGGGGTACCGGGTGATGTGCCTGGGGTCTTTCGCAGGCGATCTATATGCCGGCATGGACAAGGGGGCAGGTGGGGGTAAGGTCTTCTGCTATAAGGGCGAAGAGTGGGTCGATTGCGGTGCCCCGGACGGGCTGAATGTCGAAGGTTTTCTGCCGTGCGGGGGGAAGCTGTATGTAGCGACGCATGGCAATATCTATCGCTATGAAGGCGATGCGGCGTGGACTTGCATCGGCAAGGCCCCCCACGGGATTACCCAGATCCACTGCATGGCCGAAATTGGCGGCCGGTTGTGGATCGGGACCTGGCCCCAAGGTTATGTGCTGCGGCTGGAGGACTCCGGGCAGTGGACCAACACGGGCCGTCTGGGTATTCCAACAGGGTTATATGAATGCAATGAAGTTATGGATCTACGGGTCTACAACGGCAAGCTCTACGCCGCCCTGATCCCTAAGAGTCAGGTTTGGCGCTATGAAGCCGACGGGCACTGGACGCTGATGAGCAGTCTGGCCAGCCGACCCGATTGGCTGCCCGAAGATGCTGATACCTGGTGCCGGGTGACCTGTCTGAATGCCTATGGTGGCCAGTTGTGTGCTGCGACCGGCAGTTGTTTCAGCCGCGCGCAGCACCAGGACCCGGAGGATACCCTGGGTCGGGTGCACGGCCTTAGAACGGGGCAGGTATGCAGCTACGAGCACGATATCGGCGCCCACTGGACGCACGTGGCGGCGGTGCGCCAGGGCAAGGAGACCCGGCTTTATATCAACGGCGGCCTCGCCGCTCTTGCCCATGCTCCGGCGCGAAGGACATTCGACCTTAGCAATGCCAGCCCACTATATATTGGCTATGGCACCCAAACCTATTTCAAGGGCGCCATAGCGGATGTGCGGCTGTACAATTATGCATTGGGCGCCGATGCAGTGCGCAGTCTAAGCGCCTTTGAGGCATGAGGAGCAGCGGGCGCGATAACGGGTCGGCGCCAGGATTTTTCGCTTGCCTTACAGCAGGGGAGCGCGCCCCTTGCCGTGGCACCGGGTTCCGTCTTTAATTACCGTAGCGCACGCGCGCGCGCACTGCGGTCAACACTAGCGGTTCCGCAGCCGTCGCGCCGCGTTTGCGTATGGCGATGGAGAGTTCGTTCAAGCCCTGCAGCAAGGCGGTTCGCTCGAGCTCCCATTCGCCTTTTCTTTGCTCGCCCCCGTCCAGTATCAGGTCGTTTAGCTGAATCTGTAGTTCATCCCCCGGAACGGAATTTCCCACCTCTATTTGCAGCAATAGCGTCGTTGCCCTCGAGACATCGTCGCCAATGCGCAGCGCAAGATGGCGTTGCTGCTGGTCGAGCTCCACGGGCAGCGGACAGGATGTGCTAGCGCGGGCGTACTGTTCAAAGGGGCGCTGGTTGATGCTGAATATCTTGTCTAGTCCGGCCAGACGTGCCGGATTTGCAAGATCTGCCAGGTGGCCGTAGTCCTCGGAATAGGGCTGACCATAGGCGATGTGAGGGGTGTCGAGATACTGGTAGTTCCACAGGTAGATGCCGTCCGCACCGGCCTGCCAGAAGTTGGCGGCGGCGCCGCGCAGTGCCTCGAAACCCCGGTCGGCACCCCGGTCGAAGGTGCCGGGACAATTAATGCAGGGGTACACCGGCACGTCGTAGCGGTGGCCCAGAGCAATCATCTCGGCGGCAGGGGTGCAAAAGGATGCATAGCCTCCGCCGGCGAGCAGGCGATCGATCAGGCCCTCGCGCAACCAGCTTTCCACATCCAGGCCGATGCGCAGGCAGGTTTCTACCGTATCCGCTACCCGGATGCCCAGCAGCAGCGGCCGTTGCCGCCGCGCCGCAGTCGCATCGACCAGCTGGCGCGCGCGCCGCATAAACTCCGTCATTAGCAATATGTGGTCGGCTTCCTCACCTGTTTTGAACAGCCAGGGCATGCGGAAGAAGTTGAGGTCGATGCCGTCCAGGTCATAAGCTGTTGCGCTATGTTCGATCCACCAGAGGCGGTCCTCCCGAACGGCGGGCAGGGCGTAGTTCAGGCCGGACCACATGGCCGCCGCCAGTCCGGCTTCGACGCCGCCGCGCTGGCTCTGGTCGCCAAGCAGGAATTCGGGGTGCTCGGCCTTGAGCGGATAGAGCAGCTGCGGCGAGGGCATGCCGAAGGCGTCGTGGCAATCATTCATGCGGATGGAGCCAAAGACCTCGATGCCGTGGCGGCGGCAGAATGCTTCTACCACCGGGGTGGGGTCGGGCATATTGGGCTGGAAGGGCCTTCCCTCTTTCTGGGTTTGCCAGTAGCGCACTGAGCTTTCCGACCCCTTGGCTATGCCCCACATGATGCACCAGGCGAGGCTATCGACGCCCGCGTCGACCAGGTCGGTGAGGCGCAGTTTTGCAAAGGCTTCGGGGCCCTGCAGAGCGCGCTCGTCATAGACGAGATCGCCGTCGTCGTCCAGGATCAGGGGACGGGGGCGTTGTGCCGCCTGGCGGCGGGCGCGTAGCAAGCCATCATTAACCATCTGCCGGGGCTCCTGATTGAAGGCACTCCATAAAAAAATTAGGAGCTAGCTCCGGGCGGCGCCAGTATTGCAACAAAAATGCTTATTGCCCTGAAACTAAAAAAAGCTGATTTTTTCACTTTGCTTTTGCAGCGGCATGAGACGATCGGTAGAGCGTCGCTAGGAAAGCGTTGAGCGAGAGGGATATTATAGGGGGGTGAAGCACCCATAGTCACCTCGACCAGGACGGGGATTAGCAGTATGCCAATGTTGACAGGTGCACAGGTCATGGCCGATATGCTGCAAGGCTATGGCGTCAGCCACATCTTTATGGTTCCGGCTGTGTTGCGCCGCACTATGGTCGAATTGGAGCTGCGCACCGGGATCAGGCGTTTGCACGTGCATGCGGAGAAGTCGGCCGCCTATATGGCCGACGGCTATGCCCGTGCCAGCGGCCGTCCGGGCGTGTGCATGGCGCAGGTGATTGGTGCCCTCAATCTGGCCGCCGGGTTACGCGATGCTTTTCTGGCCCATTCCCCCGTCATTGCGCTGACTGGGGGGCGCGATCCCCATACCAAATTTCGCGGTGTTTACCAGGAGGTAGACGACCTGCCCGCCTTTGATCCGGTGACCAAATTCAACGCCACCGTCGATGCCGTTGAACGCTTCCCCGACATGCTCCGCCAGGCCTTCCGCGTGGCCACATCGGGGACGCCGGGTCCGGTGCATTTGCAGTTTTGTGGCAACGAAGCCCAGATCGATGCGGAGGAGGCCGATATGGAGGTGCTGTGCGAAGAGGTTTTTGCCCGGGTCCCACCCTTTCGTCCCGAACCCGCTATAGAACAGGTGCGCGCCGCGCTGGCACACCTGGAGGCAGCGGAACGTCCGGTCATCGTCGCCGGCGGCGGCGTACGGGCTTCGGGTGCTGCCGCCGAACTGGTTGCTCTGGCCGAGCGTCTCGATATTCCAGTCGCCACTTCGCTCAATGGCAAAGATCTCATCCCCGGCGTGCACCCGCTGTCCGTGGGGGTCGTCGGCACCTACTCGCGCGAAAGCGCCAATCGGGTTGTCAACGAAGCTGACCTGGTTTGTTTTATCGGCACCACCGCCGGCAGTATGACGACGCATTTCTGGCAGGTCCCGTCCCCCGGCACAGCAGTCCTCCAGATCGATTTGGAGCCGCAGGTCATTGGGCGCAACTACCCTTTGAAAGCGGCCGTCCAGGCCGATGCAAAGGTCGTCCTGAGCCGCATGCTGGCGCTGGCTGATAGCGCGCCGAATAAATGCCGCACCGCCTGGGTCGAGCGCGCCGGCCAAATGGTGGGAGAGTGGCGCTGCAAATTTGCCCCCTTGCTCGAGTCGGACGCGGTGCCGATGCGTCCCGAACGCATCTGCAGGGAGTTGAGTGCGCATTTGCCCGGCGATGCCGTCGTCGTCGCCGATACCGGCCATGGCGGCATGTGGATGGGCGGCATGTTCGATTTGCGCACGCCGGAGCAAAGTTATATGCGCAGTGCGGGGCATCTTGGCTGGGCCTTCCCAGCGGCCCTTGGCGCCCGCTGCGCCGCCCCCGAACGCCCGGTGTTCTGCTTCACTGGCGATGCCGGGTTCTGGTACCATATTGCCGAAGTAGAGACCGCCGTGCGCTGGGGCATCAATACGGTTACGCTGGTCAACAACAATAGCTCGGGCAATCAGTCGAAACGCGGTTTTGACCGCGTTTACGGCGGCGAGCAGAGCGCAGAAGCCCTGCGCCTCTGGCAATTTACCGAAGTGAATTTTGCTGCCATCGCCGAAAACATGGGCGCCCTTGGCATGCGCGTGGAAAATCCTTCGCAGCTTCCCGGAGTACTGCAACGGGCCTTTGCGGCGCAGCGGCCGGTCGTCATTGATGCAGTTTCTGACATCGAGGCGCTGGCGCCGCTGGCCGTAATTTGAGAAGTTTGCTTAAAAGCTCACCACCAACTGGCGGAAAAAACAGGAGATTCTATGGAACTCGGATTCTTTACCATGCCTCTGCATCCCCCCGGAGCAGATTACACCCAGGGGTTGGAAAACGATTTGGAGCAGCTCATCTTTCTCGACGAACTCGGATTTCGCGAGGCCTGGATCGGGGAACACTTCACCAGTGTCTGGGAGAATATTCCGGCTCCTGATTTGCTTATTGCCAGCGCCATTCGCCAAACCCAGAACATCATCCTGGGCACGGGCGTCAACTGTATGCCAAACCACAATCCCTTTGTCATTGCCAGCCGCATCGCCCAGTTGGATCACATGTGCCGCGGGCGTTTCCACTGGGGTGTGGGATCGGGTGGCTTCCCGGGTGACTTCGAGGTCTTCGGGTTCGACCCGAAGACGGGAGAGCAACGGGGCATGACTCGCGATGCAATCGAACTGGTACTCCAGCTGTGGCGGGATCCCCGTCCTGGTTTATACGAGCACAAGTACTGGCGCTTCAGGGTGCCAGAGGCCGATAGCGAGATCGGTCAGCGCTTTCATCTGGCGCCGTATCAGAAGCCGCACCCGCCTATTGGCGTGGCCGGCGTGACTCAGAAGTCGGGGACGCTGGTAACCGCCGGGCAGCGCGGGTGGATTCCCATGAGTATCAATATCGTGCCGCCGCGCGTGCTCCATTCCCACTGGGAGGCCGTGGCAGAGGGAGCGGCCAAAGTCGGCAAGGTCGCGGCGCGCTCACAGTGGCGCATCGCCCGCCATGTATTTGTAGCCGATACCACCAGGGAGGCAAGGGCATTGGCCCTCGCGGGCACAATGGCCAGAGATTACCGCGATTATTTCCTGCGTCTCTTGCCCAAAGTCAAGATGCTCGATTTGATGAAAAGCGATCCCGATATGCCCGATGCCGAAGTGACGCTGGAATATTTGCTAGACAATATCTGGATCGTCGGCAGCCCCGATGAGGTCACCGCAAAATTGCAGCAGCTCTATGAGGAGGTTGGTGGTTTCGGTGTCCTGTTGGCCATGGGCCACGAATGGGAACCGAAACAAGCATGGCTCCATTCGATGAAATTGCTGCGGCAAGAAGTTCTGCCCCGACTGGGCTAGGCGCATTGTACACTGCGACTTTGTGGCATGTGCTCGCGGGGAGCGCAGCCTGGCCAGGTCTAAATTGTAGCCGTGCCGAACGCGCTAGTTGCTTTGCGCGGCGGTAGTCGCTGGTTTCATAATAATTAACATTTTTTTTTAAATTGACTGATAGGAGGATTTGACATGTATATCGGATCGCAATTCGGTCACCAGACAGATGAGGAGATGCAGGTCCTTTCCCAGCTGGGTATCAAAAATGTGGACCAGACGCCGGTCGAGCCCTGGAAGGAATGGACGACGGATATGCTGATCGGGATGAAAGAGCAGTGGGCAAAGCACGATATCAGCATGGAGATGATTCATATCCCCCTGGGTTCGAGAAGTGCCTACAACAACGAAGCCGGGGCAATTTTTCTCAAACCTACCGAAGAGCGCGACCGGCAGATCGACTGGATGAAGGAGACTGTGCGGATGGCAGGTGAAGCGGGTATCCGGGGCCTCAATTACAATATTACCATCCTCGGGCATTTGCGCACCCCTTCAAAGACGGGGCGCGGAGGAGCGACGGTGTCGACCTTTGAGTTGGACAAGCTGGATTCGTCGCTGGGCGAGTTTGAGGACGGCCCGGCCGATGAAGACGAAATGTGGGAACGCATCGATCACTGGCTGCGCGAAATCATGCCCGTCGCCGAGGAATACAAAGTTCAGATGGCGTGCCATCCATCGGATCCGGGTATCGGCGTTGGCAATACCTACCGGGGCGTAGCGCGTCCCCTGGGGATGGTCGAGGGTTTCAAGAAGCTGATCGAGCTCTATGACAGTCCCTACAATGGCCTGAATTTCTGTCAGG
>CAXFTV010000164.1:0-3314 GCA_964005845.1 uncultured bacterium | reverse complement strand
CCTGCGCGCTGGAGAGAAGACAGCAGTGATCGAAAGCGCGCGCCAGCAGCTGGTCTATGCCGAGACGCAACTAGCCCAACAAAAAAATAAGATGGCGCGGATCAAACCGCTGATAAAGGGCAACCACCTGTCGCAGGAAGAACTGGAAATAGAGGAAAACCTGCTCCACTTGTACGCCGTCGAGGTAGATATAGCCAAAGCGCAACTGGCCGCTGTACAGACGGGTGTAAAAACTCAGCAACTCGAACAAAGTGCCGAGCAAGTAGCGGGTTTCGAGCGCGAACTGGACCTCCTTTTGCACCGCCTGCAGGACCTGCACGTGCTTTCGCCCATTGCGGGACAGGCGGCCACATTTTTTTCGCCCGATACGCTGATGGCGGTCCGGGACACCGCGGAATACATCCTCGCCCTGCCCTTGCGCTGGCACGACTTCCGCAGGGTGGAGCAGGGGCAAAAAGTGCAAATTTCGCTGCCTGACGGCAGCGAAATCCCGACCGGCAGCATAGCGCGCAAAACCGATCTGGTCGCCACCCTGAACGGCGAGCAAGTTTTTGTCGCGCTCGCGTCGGTGCCGGGGCGCGCCGGCGCGCTGGTACCCGGCCTGCTCGTCCCCTGCAAGATCCCGGGCGAAGATATCGACCTACTCGAATATTTGCGTCGGGCTATGATGTAATGATTTGCGTGCAATGCTCTGCCGGGATAAAAAATAAGCGCCCCTGAGTAAGGGCCGGATTCACCCTAGCGCAATTGAGATTCAGATGGATCGTTTAGAGTACAAATACCAGGTACCATGCACGCAAATGGACGCCTTGCGCCGCCGCCTGCTGCCCTTTCTCGATCTGGACCCGCACGCTGGTGCACAAGGGTCGAATGACTACACGGTGCGCAGTATCTACTTCGACACCCTGGCCCTCAACTTCTACCACGAAAAAGAAGCGGGCATCCGCAATCGCATCAAGCTCCGGATCAGAGGGTACAACCAGCAAGAATCCGAATCTCAGGCCTTTCTCGAAGTGAAGCGCAAACGAGAAATGGCGATTTCAAAAAACCGCACGCCGCTGCGCTACGCGGACCTGGATGCCCTGTTAAAATCCGGCGATGTGGAGCGCTATGTGCTGGAGGCAGGTGAGCGTCTGGAAGATGCGCGGCGTTTTCTCTTCCATCTCAAGCGCCGCTCCCTGCGACCTATTTTGCTGGTCATTTACGAGCGGGAAGCCTATTTTCACAAATTCGATCCCTCTGTGCGCGTCACCCTGGACAAGAGACTGCGCAGTTTGCCCTACCCGGACTTGGGCAATTTGTTTTCCACGGCGCGCAGCAAGCCCGCAATGGGCAGCTCTTTTATTCTGGAGATCAAATTTTACGACCGGTTCCCCCACTGGTTCAGGGCTATACTCGAGGAATTCAAACTGGATCGGATGGCTTTGTCCAAGTACGCTATCTGCCTGGAATCCCAAAACATTCACTGGGGCTCATCCACACTTTCGGTGTTGGCCGCCTCTAAAGGACTGAGAGTACCTAACTAATAATGGATATCGCGCAGGATTTTCAAAGCGTCCTGAGCTTCCAGCTCAATGGCCTGCAAATCATCAAGAATCTAAGTGTGGCATTGATTTGCGGTCTCTTTATTTCCCTCTGTTACCGCTGGACGAACAAGCGCCTGGGGCAAACGCGGGTCTTTTCCCACTCCCTCATATTTTTGGGCATAATAACGGCCATCGTCATCATGGTCATCGAGAACAATCTGGCCAGGGCCTTTGGCCTGGTTGGAGCCATGTCCATCATCCGCTTCCGGACCGCCGTCAAAGATATATACGACATATTGTTCATCTTCTTTGCCCTGGGTATTGGCATGGCCGCCGGGGCGCGCATGCATCTGATCGCCTTTACGGGAACGGCATTCGTCATCATCGTCATGCTGCTATTGACGCGCGGTCGAGAACTGCTGAGTAGTCAAAGAGAATACTTATTAACTTTTTCCTTCCGCCGGGGCGAGGCAGATGAAGACGTTCCGTACAGCGCCGTTTTCAATGAGTATTGCCGCACCCACCACCTGGTGAATATAAAATCGTTGGGCGAAGACGAATTTCTCGAAATGTCCTTCTACATCTTCTTAAAGAACCCCGATCAGGCGGCTCAATTCCTCCTGGCCCTCGAAGCGATCGACCGCGTCGAAAATATCAACTTTTTCTACGACGAAGGCTACGACTAGCAAGCGCGGCATTTTCACCGGCATGCCGGTCCGTCGGCCACCCTGGTATAAGTACTGCCGCGATCTTCTCGTCCACGCCCACCCGCTGCCTCATCAGCATACGCGGAAATATCCCGCACGGAGTGCGCCCCTGGCGCGCGGGCAATTAGATGCAGCGGGCAGCTTTCACTCGCCCGGGTCGCGCCCCAGCAGCATGGCAAAGAACTGGCGCCGGATGGCGGGCGTCAGCGTCCGGCTGGTGATCCAGCGGGGCGCTGCATCGGCAGCGTTCGGGTCGAATTCGATACCCCACAAGGGCTCAGTACTGGTAGGCAGCATGGCGTAGCGCACGTCTCCCAGGCGTTGTGCACTTCCAGGGTAGAGCACGGCATAACCCCTGGAAAAAGCGACAAAGCGCGCTGCATCCCTATGGCTGCGCGAATTGTCCGCGGCCCAGGCAAGGTCGCGCTGTGGGGAAAAAAGGGCCCTGCGCCCACCCTCATAAATCCGCCCGCTGGCACCCACGCGCACCGCGTCGACCCAGACGCTGTCGCCGGTGAAATAGAGGGCGCGCCAGAGCACCAAATTGCCGACGGTGGGCTTGACGAGCAGGTGCCGGGGGGCGTGACCGCGTTCCAGGGCGAGGTCCCGGGCCGCGGCTTCGGCGCGCTGGTGCTGCACCAGGCCCAGGAGCAAATAGACCAGGGCCAGCACCAGACCTGCGCGCATGGGGCGCCGGCGTTGCAAACCCAGTGCCAGCGGCACGGCCAGCAGCAGGCTAAAGACGGGGTCGACGATGGCGATCAGACTCCAGGCTACCGGCGCGGCCGAAAAAGGCCAGAACAGGTGGGTGCCGTAACTGGTGCAGGCGTCCAGTAAACCGCCCGGCGCGTAGCCGCACAAAGCGCAGCGATAGATTTGCTTAAAACTCAGGACGCGGCGCAGGCAGAACCACAGGAGCACGCTGGCGATGGCGGCACCGGCGGGGATAAAAATCAGCGCATGGCTGAAGTGGCGGTGAAATTCCAGCTGCAGCAAGGGATCGGCGGCGCTGGAAATGAGCGCATCGGCGTCGGGCAGCAGACCGGCGCCCAAACCGATCAGAGCGGCCAGGCGGCTGTGG
>CAXFTV010000163.1:0-8427 GCA_964005845.1 uncultured bacterium | reverse complement strand
CGGCATCGACGATCTGCTCGGGCTGGTGGTGCGCTTGCTAATTGAAAATGGGGACCCGGTGGTCAGCTCGCTGGGCGGTTATCCGACTTTCCACTACCACGTCGAGGGATTCGGCGGAATCTTGCACCGGGTACCCTACCGGGATGATCGGGAGGATCTGGAAGGATTGGTTTGCCGGGCCGGGGAGGTCGGGGCCCACTTGCTCTACGTCGCCAATCCAGACAATCCCATGGGGACCTGGCACACGGCTGCGGCGCTGCGAGAACTGATCGAGCAGTTGCCCGCTGGGTGCGTCTTGATTCTGGACGAGGCCTATGTGGAGTTTGCTCCCGCGGAGGCCCGGTTGCCGCTGAGTCTGGAAGATCCCCGCCTGGTGCGCATGCGCACCTTTTCCAAGGCCCACGGCATGGCCGGTGCACGGGTCGGCTACGCCCTGGGCCATCGGCAGATGATAGCGGCCCTGGACAAGGTGCGGAACCACTTCGGCGTCAACCGGGTGGCCCAGGCCGGGGCCCTGGCTTCGCTGCAGGACGAGAGATTTATCCAGGGGGTAGTCCGGGCGGTCGCGGAAGGGCGGCGGGAATACGAGGAGCTGGGGCGCGAGTTGGGATTGCCGACCTTGCCATCGGGGACCAATTTCGTCGCCATGGACATAGGCGGAGGAAAGCGCGCGCGGGCCCTGATGGCGGCGCTGCTGGAGGAGGATGTATTCGTGCGCATGCCTGGAGTGGAGCCTCTGGATCGGTGCATCCGGGTCACGGTCGGCACGCCACGGGAGCGCCGCGCATTTGCGCAGGCGTTGCGCCGCGTGCTGCCCCGGATTAATGGAGGTGAGCGGTGAAGATCCTGGTTTCGGGTTCCAGCGGACTGGTCGGTAGCGCATTGGTCCGCCGCTTTGCCGGGGCAGAACACCGGATTATTCGCCTGCTGCGTTCGCCGGGCGGGGACGAGGAGGCGACCATTTCCTGGGATGGCCTGGCGGCGGCGGATCTGGAGGGCCTGGACTGGGTTGTGCACCTGGCCGGTGAAAATATTGCTGCGCGCCGGTGGAGTGCAGCGCAAAAGGAGCGCATTAGCAGCAGCCGGGTCGAACCTACGCGGCGTTTGTGCCAGATGCTGGCCCGCACCGAGCGCCCGCCCGCAGTTCTCGTCTGCGCCTCGGCCATGGGTTATTATGGCGATCGCGGCGCCGAGGTTTTGCGCGAGGACAGCGCCCCGGGCAGCGGCTTTTTGCCCCTGACCTGCCAGCAGTGGGAAGCGGCGGCCGCAGCAGCACTGGAGCGCGGCATCCGGGTGGTGCATCTGCGCTTCGGCTTAGTACTCAGTGCAAGTGGAGGGGCACTTGAAAAGATGATTTTGCCCTTCAAGATGGGGGTGGGTGGGCGGATTGGCAGCGGCCGTCAGTACATGAGCTGGATTGCGCTGGAGGATGCGGTCGGGGCCATCGAACACGCCCTGAAAACAGAGATCTTGCAGGGACCCGTCAATACAGTGGCACCCGGGGCATTGACCAATGCCGAGTTTACCCGGGTGTTGGGCAAGGTATTGCGGCGGCCGACCCTGGTGCCGCTGCCGGCCTTCGCCGCCCGTCTGGTTTTGGGCGAAATGGCGGATGGCTTGCTGCTTGCCAGTTGCCGGATGGTGCCGGAGCGCTTAGTTGAAACGGGCTATGACTTTCTCCACCCTGATTTGGAAGAGGTACTGGGTCATTTTTGGGGCAAATAACCGGGCCAGACGGTCGACCTGCAGAGGCCACATCTGCAGGTCGACCTATAGAGAAAGTTCGAGTTTGCCTGCCGCCGCCAAGGCTTTGGGCCCGCATGTTCTAGCATGCGCTGTAACCATTTTGAATCATCTTGTAGCATTTCCTCCACACTCGTAGGTCCCCCCCGCAGAGAAAGTTTTCCTGGTATAGTTGTTGCATCGGTTTTTCCAGGAGGAAAAGCCGATGTCGAAAGGGAAGTGTCTCCCGGTCTTGCTCTTGGGGACGACCTTGCTAGCGGCAGAGCTGCCGCTCTTGCCCGCAGCAGAGGATGAGACCCAGTTGCAGAGCATGCTGGACGAAAATAAAGAGAAAGGCCAGCTCTTTGTGCGCCTGCGGGGGCAGGAGTTTGTCCAGGGTCTTGGCGGTGCCCGTCTCTATCAGCGCCTGGAGTGGCGAAGTGAAAGAGGGCGCGAAGCGTACTTGCTAGTTGAAAAAGATCCAGGTGAGGGTCGGTGGGCGGATTTTGCCGCCTTTTATCTGCAATGGCAAAGCTCTTTTAAACCACTGCAAATTCTGCTGGGGGACATGCGTCCCGGCTTTGGTCAGGGGCTAGTCTTTGGCCGTTCGGGCAAAGGCCGCAACTCGGTCTCACCGATCTTGAAGAACGACAGCAAAAGTGTCGCTTTTCGCTCCAAGGGCGAAAACGAGGCCCTGCGCGGCTTGATCCTGCGCTACCGGGGCGGGCGAATAGAAGGAGCGATTTTAGGGGGACTGGCAGCCCGCGATGCACGCCTGGATGAGCAGGGGAATGCCATTTCGCTGCGTCCTGGCGGCATACACGTTTCGGCCAGCGAGTTGGCCGGGCGCAAGCGGCTGCAGGCCTGGAGTTGCGGCTTGCGCTTGCGCTATCTGGCACCTCACTGGCGGGGGGGGCAAGTCTGCTGGGAATCCGTTTCAACCGCTGGGTCGATCTGCGTCGTCCCGGCAAAACGCCCTGGGCGTTTCGGGGGCGGCGTCAGTGCCTGGGAGGAGTGGATTTTCAGTGGTCTGCTGGGGCGGTGAAAAGCGCGCTGGAAATTGCCCGTGATCGGCGGGCTAATTGGGGTGGAATAGTTACTATCCGGATTGCCTTGGGCAAAGTCCGCCTGCGTGGTCTGGGGCGCTATTATGCGCCTGGATTTCATAGTTTTTTCGGTGCTGCGGCGAGTGCTGCAGGCATGCAGAACGAAAGCGGCTGTCTGCTGGCAATAGAAGGCCGCGTGGGGCACCAGCAGTGGCGCCTGCAGCTGGATCAGTACGCGCTACTGCAGCCCTCGTACACCATGCCCATACCCGGCGCTACCCAGGTATGGAGTTTTGCCACCGAGCGGAAGCTGTTGCCGAGCTGGCATCTGCAATTGCTCTATGAGGAGCGCACCCGCCCGCGCTGGCGTGCAGGGGAAAGGGTTTTCGAGCACAGAGGCCGGGGACGCCTGGGAGTGGAGTTTCGGGATCGGGATGGAATCCAGGCCAGGTTGCGGCTAGAAGGGTGCCATCTGCGCCGCGGCGATGGGGTGGAGGAGAGGGGAGGATTGCTTTCCCTCCTCTGGCAGAGGCGGCGGCAAAGCTCGAGCTATACCTTCCATCTGAGCCGTTTTTTGAGCCATTCATATAGGAGCCGGATCTATGAATTCGAATATCACCTTCCCGGGACAATGAGTATCCGGCCCCTCTACGGCGATGGATGGCGCCTCTATGCTATGGGTGGAGTGCAGTGGCGCGGTTTAAAAATAGTCGCCCGCTACCGCTATGAGCGCAGCCAGCTGCGGGGGGGAGCCCTGCACAATATCGGCTTACAAGTGGATTTTCAGATTGCTCGGGGGGATGTTTAGGAGAATTTGACAAGTAGTGGGCAGTTGAATACCTTGAGAGCATAAGTGCTTCCCCGGTCTTTAAATGCGCACCGAATTTGCATTTTGCCCTTCTCCGGGAGGAAGCCGGTGGCAGGTGCCTCTCGGGCGAGCTATTTGATGATTTCCCGGCCCCAAAAATGTTTTTAAAACTCGGAGGGCCCGAAATGAAGATGGCAGTGGAAAGGAAAACCAGGGCCCAAAATACGGCGGACTAATTCGTTCCGCTGCATGCTCTCATCATCGCTCTCCAGTTCCGGGGGGCGTATTTTTTTAAAAAAAATTATGAAATACTACTATCGGTTGATGCTGTGCATCGGGTTGGTGTTGAGTGGGGTCCAGGGGGGGCATGGACTGGTTTGTGCCACTGGCGAGATCCACTCGGCGCAGCAAGAAAGCAAGGTGCGTCAGGGGGCTGTCCACGCCCTGGTGATTTATGCCCGCTTTCGGGACGAAAATAGGGGCAATGCCTCGGTGCCCGCCTTTGCCGGAAATATTTTTACCCCGACCCGGGCCGGCAGTCTCACTCATTTCTATCTGGAGATGTCGCGCGGCCAATTTACGCTCAGCGGTGAAGTCCTGCCCCGCTGGTACGCCGCCTGGCAGCCGGCCGAGGCCTATCTGGCTGCTGCCGGGGAGCCAGTGGGCCGCTTTGGAAGTTTTGTCGAAGAAGTCTTGCAGGCCGTCGATGAGGATGTCGATCTGGGTTTGTACGACAACGATGGCGCCGATGGCATTCCCAACTCGGGCGACGACGACGGCGAGGTGGATTTTATTTTCGTCAATACCCTGACTGCGCCCAAAGGTTTCATAGTCGGCATGGCTACTGGGATTGCCCAGCTGGGGTTGCCCGAGGGGTTCACCTCGAAAGATCCGGCAATTAATGGAGGCTTTATCCGGATTCGCTCCGATGGAGATCGGAAGGGTCCCGGGGGCGTTCTGCAGCGCGGCCATACCTATGCAATGGCGGTGGGCAGCATGGCGCACGAATACGGTCATGTTCTGGGACTGCCCGATTTGTATGACACCGGGTTTTCGCGCACCAACCAGGATGAGAGGGGACCCGCAGACGACTCCGCCGGCATCGGTTACTGGGGATTGATGGGACATGGCACCAGGGGATGGAACGAGGTCGATGGCCCCAATCCATTCTGCGCCTGGAGTCTCGAGCAACTTGGTTGGGTCGGAGTGGGAAACGAAAAACTGGTGACAGTTGAGAAAAATTTCGAAGACCTGGTCTTTGCCGCCGTGGCTGAGGGGGGCGAGATATACAAAGTGCCGACCGGGAATCCAGATGTCTACTACCTGGTCGAACACCGGCGTCCTGGGAGCAGCTATTACGAGCGCAGTCTACCAGCAGGAGGGCTATTGATATGGCGGATCGATCGGGCCCAGCCGGGCAACGACGATGAAGAGAAGAAACTAGTGGATCTGGTGTGCGCCGATGGTTTGTATCTGGATGCGGGTTTTCCAGAAGGGCTAATTGCCCATCCAGATCTGGGCCGGGACAATCTGGATTTCTGGGCTCACGACACTGCTTATCGGATGGCGCACAATGGCAATCTTGGGGATGCCACGGATGTCTTCGACGGCGTCGGCGCTACCGATTTCTGGGTGGCGTCCAATCCGGCTGCGCCCTCGGGGCTGCGCATCGCCGATATCCGACGGCGCGGCGATGATATGGTGGCGGATATCTACATCGACGATCCGCATAGGGCAGGTTTCACCCAGGAGAGCGAAACCTGGCAGGGCACCATAAAGGTCGTTGGGGATCTATTCATCAGGAGCAACACAGAGCTCATTCTGGCGCCGGGCACCCGGGTGGAGGTGGGCCGGGATTTGCGGCGCAGCGGCCGCGATCCGGAGCGCTGTGAACTGGTGGTTCAGGGCCGTCTGCTGAGCGGGGTGCCGCCCCGCCGGGAAAAGGTGCTCATCACTTCTGCAGCGGTGGCACCCCGGGCGGGGGACTGGCAGGGGATTGTGTTGGGAATCTCGGGCCAGATAGATATGCAAAATACAGTGATCGAGTATGCCCAGAACGGACTTTGGGGCGAGAAATTGATGCACCCCCAAAGGCTGGTGGACACGACGATTCGCAAAGTCGGCGGCAACGGTATCTGCCTGCGGGATATTCAGGCAGAGGTCGACCTGACCCGGATGGAAATTAGCGACGCGGATTCTAGCGGGATTCGGGTGTTTGGCCAGGGGGCGCTCAAGGTGCGTGAATCCCGTTTTTGGGCCAACCGGAGCAGCGGCCTGGAGCGGGCCGGTGGCAGGTTGGACTGCAGAGCTAGCGAATTTGCCGACAATGGACTCGGGACGGTAGAGGGGGCCAATCTGGTCCTGGGCGAGGGTGCGTCGGGCAAGGTGGTGGGCAACCGCTTTAGTGGCGGCGTTGGCATCTACTGCGTTGGCAACAGGGATGTAGTCATCCAGGAGAATCGTCTGGTCGAAAACCGCATCGGTATAATTTCGTCCAGTGCGCGGCCGAGGATCGAGTCCAACGAGTTTTTCGGCAACGAATTGGCGCTGCAGATCGCCGGCTTCAGCGCGCCAATTTTCATTGCCCTGAATGTCGTTGAAGAAAGCGATCGCTTAGTGGACAATCAGTCGGTTGTAGAAGTGGTGGCGCGCAACAACTGGTGGGGAGGGGTAGATGTGGCCCAGATTGGGGCGGGTATCAGCGGCGAAGTCGTCTGGCAGCCTTTTCTCAACTTTGACCCGCGCCAACCGGTGGGCTTTAGTTTGCGGCAGAACTTTCCCAACCCTTTTAACGGCAGTACCAGGATCGACTATACGATCGGCATTGAAGTGCCAATCGTCGCCGGGGAGACCGATATGGTGCTGGAAGTGCGCAGTTTCACGGGGGGGCTGGTGCGGCGCCTGGTGCAGCAAGCTGCGGCGCCGGGATTTTACAGTGCCATCTGGGATGGCCGCAGCGAAAGGGGGGAACCAGCAGCCAGTGGGGTATACTACTATCAGTTGCGCATTGGGCCGATCGTGCGCTACAAGAGACTTGTATTGATAAAGTAAAAATAAACGCTTTAGCAGCTGGCGATTCCCGGGTGGGGGAATAATCTTCCCACTGTTGAACTCAATCTGTAAAAGTACGGCTACTATCGCTGGTAGAAGGGGGGCTAGGGTATCCAAAATATGGCTTAGCAAACCCGAGGCGGGGGGGCCGCAAGGCGAAAAATAGTATGGGTAAAAACGGTCTAAGTAGTTAATTTTATTAATCTATTTTCAATAATAGTCGATTGTTATAAGAGGGTATTTAAAGCCGCTGGTCTTTTTTTTGCTCTGAGATCGATGAGATAGAGGATCTGGGCCCAAGTGCAACCCCTCAGGCGGATTTTTATCGCCGCAGACAATTTTTTCGGCGCTGTGGCACGCACCTCGCGACCGGGATGCGCAGGATACTGATAGAGGTAAATTATGAGAGGATTTGGTCTCGTCCCGCAGTTGCTTTTGCTACCCATCTTAGTATTTGCGGCAGTTGAGAGCGATGCTGGGGAAGCTTATATCAAAAAAGCACGTGGAAATAAATTGGTCATTGAACAGGGGGCCGAGGCCGGTCTGGAAGTGGGTATGGAGGTGACCATCGTGCGTCCTCCGGGCGATGCGGTCATCCATCCGGTAAGTGGCGAAAACCTGGGCGCACCGGAAATCAAGGTCGGCACGGGTCAGGTTACCAAGACTTCGGCGCGGGCGGCCACCATCGTCGTCAGCCAGGCCTTGCTAAATATACAGCCCGGGGATATGGTGCGTTTTACCACGGTCGAAGAGGAATTGATTCTCGACGAGGAAGTCCAAAGGCAACGCCGGGAACAAGCCCAGAAGGAGCGCCGGCAGATCCAGGGTGATCTTTCGAAGTTGACCCAGAGTATCAAAAGAACACAAGGGACGATAAAAGACCTCAGAAATGCTATCAAGCGACTCGACCGTATAGACGAGAACATCAAAGGACAGCTGCGGATTATCAATGACGATATCAACGGAATGAAAGAGGAAATCAAGGGCCTCAAGGAAACCGTCAATCTGATGGGCGTCGTGCCTGTGGGTGTGGAGGGGGAGATTAAAGATGGCCTGATCACGGAAGAAAACGAGGAAGTTTTGGAAGAGTTCGTTCGCGATGTAATCGCGAAGGAACGGACCGAGGCTTGGGAAAGGGAAGCTGGGGATCCTTCCGTAGATGATCTGGCTGAAGAAGATGATCCGGATTTTGCGGATTCAGAGCCCCTGGAGGAGGAGTCAAGCTGGTCGGAAATTTTAAAGGATAATTGGGGGTATGTTGCAGCAGTGGGAGTACTTCTCCTGATCGCGATGGTCCTGTTATATTTGAAGTTGAAGTCGGACGCAGAGAAAGAGGATGATGAGGATGAGGAGGAGGATGATGATGAGGAGGAGGAGGAGGAGGAGGATGAGGAGGAGGAGGACGACGAAGAAGACTTTGATGTCGAAGACGAAGAGGAAGATGATATCGTCGTGGAAGATCAAAGATAGTAAGCGAGGGGCGAGGTGTTGCCATGGTTAGAATGATATTTTTTTTATATATGTGCTGTCTGCTGCTGACTGCTTCCCAGGTCCGTGCTCAGGCACTGGGCCAGGGGACTGTGGTACGGGTCATGAGCGATGAGTTGGTATTTATCGATTTGGGTTCCAATGCCAGTATCGTCGAGGAAGATCTCTTTGACCTGGTATCTAATGAAATCGTCTACCATCCCCTCAGGCCGGATTCGGTGCTGGTAACCACGCCCCAGGAAGTCGGGATTTTGAAGGTGATTCAGGTCTACCCCAAAATGGCGCTTGCCAAGCTGATTCACTTGAAAGATG
>CAXFTV010000162.1:0-7203 GCA_964005845.1 uncultured bacterium | reverse complement strand
CCTTTGAGATGATGTTTGGCCGCAAAGGTATCAAATGCACCGGGAGATTGTCAAGGCAGGTTTTGCTGGATACCCGATACTGTGTGTTGGCCCATCTCTCAGAAAAGCATTTGACATTTTTCCCGGCAATAGCTATACATTTGTTCAGGTTTTAGCAAATTGCATTTAACTCAAAAGCGAGGCATTCCGTGCATCTCCAGACCTTGATCAACAACGGGCGGCAACGGGATAAGACCGCCGTTATCGCGCCCTATTGTGCGGCGGAATCCGTACCCATGCCCTTCTTCGAATGTACTGTTCCCGCTGGTTTTCCCTCTCCGGCCGACGATTATCTGGACGGGGAATTGGATCTTAACGATCTGATCGTCAGGCACCCGGCCGCTACCTTTTTCGTCCGGGTTGCGGGCGAGTCCATGATTGGAGCTGGTATTCACTCTGGCGATATACTGGTTGTGGACCGCGCCGAAGAACCGGTCGACAACAAAATCGTGGTGGCCGTGATCAACGGGGAGTTCACGGTCAAGCGCATTCGCAAGGTGCGTGGGAAACTCTGGCTCGAAGCCGAAAATCCGGCGCTGGCAGCATTGCCGATCGCTCCCGAAATGCAGTTTGAAGTCTGGGGCGTGGTCACCTACGTCCTGCACCAGGTTCAGTAGGGGGCGCCGATGGATGTATTTGCCCTGGTCGATTGCAACAATTTCTACGTTTCCTGCGAGCGCGTCTTCCGTCCTGCACTGAAGGGCAAACCGGTGGTGGTCTTGTCCAATAACGACGGCTGTGTCGTGGCCCGTTCGCAGGAGGCCAAGGATCTAGGGTTGGCCATGGGTATTCCATTTTTCAAGTGCAAGGCCTTGTGCGAGCGCCACCAGGTCCAGGTTTATTCCTCTAATTATACCTTGTACGGCGATATGTCGCGGCGGGTCACGGAAGTGTTGCGGCAGTTCACTCCGGCAGTCGAGGTTTATTCGATCGATGAGTCTTTTCTGGGACTTGGCCGCAGCAGCGAGGTTCCCTTTGCGGAACTGGGGCGACGCATCCGCAAAGAGGTCGACAACTGGACCGGCATTCCGGTATCAGTGGGCCTGGCCGGGACCAAAACACTGGCCAAGTTGGCCAACAAAATCGCCAAACAAACCAGCTGCAGTCGGGGAGTGTTCGATCTCACTGAACAGCCGCGTTGTGAGCAGGTGCTGGGCGAGGTGGACGTAGGCGAGGTATGGGGCATCGGGCGTCAGTACAAAACTTTGCTGAATAGCTATGGCATCAAAACTGCCTATCAGCTGACGCGGGCCCGGGATAGTTGGATTCGCAAGCATCTGACGGTGGTGGGATTGCGCCTGGTATGGGAGCTGCGCGGTATTTCCTGCCTGCCTCTGGAGCAAGCGCCGGCGGCCAAAAAAGCGATTGCGCGCTCGCGTTCTTTTAGCCGACCACTGCAGCGCCTCGACGAACTCAAAGAGCCGGTGGCGGCGCACGCAGCAGCGGCGGCCCAGGTGCTTAGAAGGCAAGATTCCGTGGCCGCCTGTATACAAGTCCATATCGAGACCAGCCGGTTTGCCGAACCCTACTACGGCAATGCTGCGAGCGTCCAGCTAGCTATTCCCACAGCTTCTACCCCGGAGCTAGTGCGTCTGGCGCATCGGGGCCTGGAGCGCATTTTCAAAGGGGGATACAGGTACAGGAGGGCGGGTATTCTGTTGACCGGCATCGCGCCGCGCGAGAGCCTGCAGATAGATATGTTTGCAAGGGATTATTACGATGAGCGCAAGCGGGAGTTGATGGAAGTAGCAGACCGGCTAAACGAAAAATGGGGCCGGGGGATTGTGCGTTTTGCAGCCGAGGGGATGGCGCAGAATTGGCGCATGAAGCAGTTGCGCAAATCGCCCTGCTTTACCACTCGCTGGGAGGAATTGCCGGTGGTCCGCGCCGGCAATTAGGTGGGCAAAATGCATGCAGATCAATCCTTGACTTTGCCTCTGACCCCTGCTATCTTCTCAGGTCAATTACTACAGATGCGAGATGCGGTATATTAACCCGAGGTGGTTAGCGTGGCATCCGAGCCAAGCGAAGATCGGATTCGGCAAATCGTTGAGGAAGTCGTTCGGCAGGTCGTGGACACGGCACCCAATGGCAGTACAGGCGGTGGGGACGCAGGGGTTTTTCGGGATGTGGACGAAGCCGTCGCGGCGGCTACCCGGGCCCAGCAAGAGTTGGTCGCTCGTTCCCTGGAAGAGCGCAAGCAGATTATTGAGACCATCCGTCAGGTAACCCGCGATTATGCCGAAGATTTTTCCCGCCGGGCTCTGGAAGAGACCGGGATGGGTCGCTTCGAAGACAAGATTCAGAAACACCATGTGGCGGCGGATGCCACTCCGGGGGTAGAAGATCTGGAGTCGGTGTCCTGGACCGGTGACCACGGTTTGACCGTGGTCGAAATGGCTCCATACGGAGTCATTGCCGCAGTGACGCCTTCAACCCACCCGGTGCCGACCCTGGTGAACAATGCCATCGGCATTATTGCGGCGGGAAATGCCGCGGTGTTCAACGTTCATCCAGGCGGCAAAAATGTTTCAATGTACGCGGTGCGTCTGTTGAACCGGGCCATCGTCGCAGCTGGTGGGCCGGCCAATCTGATTAGCGCCATTGCAGAACCCACCATAGAGAGCGCCGATCAGCTGTTTAAACACCCTGGTATCCGGTTGATCCTGGTGACTGGTGGTCCGGGGGTGGCTCGGGCCGCTTTCGACAGTCCTAAAAAGGCCATCATCGCCGGTCCGGGCAATCCGCCCGTGGTGGTAGACGAGACTGCCGACCTGGAAAAGGCCGCTCGCGCCATCATCGACGGGGGCGGCTTTGACAACAACATTCTCTGCATCGGCGAAAAGCAGGTTTTTGTGGTCGAATCTGTGGCCGACGAGTTGAAGTCGCTCATGGTGCGCTACAGTGCCTATGAGCTGGATGCCGCGCAAATCGAAGCGCTGGTGCAACACGCTTTTGTCCGGGACGAGCACGGCGAGTTGCATGCCAACCGGGAACTGGTGGGCCGTAGTGCCTGGGTGTTGGCGGAGCGAATCGGACTGCGTCTGGACGAAGCATTGCGCATGCTCATCGGCGAGACCGGGGTCGACCACGTCTTTGTCCAGGAGGAGCAGATGATGCCCTTTCTTCCCATCGTCCGGGTGCCCAATGTCGATCAGGCCATCCGCGCCGCAGTCGAATCGGAACACGGATACTTTCACACCGCCATCATCCACTCGCGCAATGTCGAAAATATGCACAATATGGCCCGGGCGGTAAACACTACGATATTTGTAAAAAATGGCCCCTCGTATGCTGGGGTGGGCCTGGGAGGCGAGGGATTCGGGACCTATTCTATTGCCGGTCCCACGGGAGAAGGCCTGACCTCGGCGCGGACTTTTACTCGCCAGCGTCGCTGTGCCCTGGTAGATTATTTCCGCATCACCTGATTCCATGTTGCTCGGTCAGGTCAAAACCCACGTTGTGTCCACCGCTAAGCTAGACGGACTGGTAGGTAAAAAATTGCTGCTGGTGGAAATTGATACGCTCGGGGCCGAGGGGTTAGAGGCCACTGGGCGCCACCTGGTGTGCGTCGATACTGTCGGTGCCGGCAGGGGTGAACGGGTTCTCGTGGTAATGGGAAATTCGTCGCGCATTGCGCCGGATATGGAGGAGGTGCCTAGCGATGCGGTCATCGTGGGTATTGTCGATTCGCTGCAGGCCGCCGACCGGGTTCTAGTGCCGATGGCCGATTAGATGATTGAGGAGGGCATGGCGGTATCGAATTCCACTCTGAGTCGCAAAGAGGTCGAAGCGCTGGTGCGCCGCACCCTGTACGATCATTTGCCGGATGCCTACCTGGAGTGCGCGGCCGCGGCGAATGCCCCGGTCCGGTCCCTGCCCCGGCTGGTAGCCAATATATCGGCCCGGCATGTGCATTTGAACCAGGATGCTCTGGCGACTCTATTTGGTGACGATGCCGAATTGACCGTGCAAAAAAAACTTTACCAGGAGGGCGCTTTTGCTGCAGCGCAGACCGTGACGGTCTTTGGGCCGCGCAAGCAGATGATTGCCAATGTGCGCATTCTGGGGCCCTTGCGCAACTACTGCCAGGTAGAACTGGCTTTTACTGATGCTCGCCACCTGGGCATCGAAGCGCCGGTGCGGCTCAGCGGTGATCACCACGATACCCCGGGGTGTTATCTGGTGGGCCCGGCGGGGGGTCTCGAACTGCACAGCGGCGTGCTTCGCGCCGCCCGGCATGTGCACATGCACCCCGACGAAGCCGCCTACTATGGCGTTGTCAATGGCGATCTAATAAAGCTGGTGGTAGACGGCGACCAGGGTGGGGTGCTGGATGGTCTGATCTGCCGGGTCAGTGAAAAAGAGAAGCTGGAAGTGCATCTGGACACCGACGAAGGCAATGGCCTCGACCTGGTCCACGCTCGCAAAGTATATCTGAAAAAATAACGTTGCGCTTATAGAGGAGGTTAAAATATGTCGGATGCAATTGGAATGGTGGAGACAGTGGGTCTGCCCGCCATCATCGAAGCCGGCGATGCCATGAGCAAAGCCGCCAATATCACCCTTTTGGGCTGGGATAAGATTGGCGCTGGTCTGGTTGCAGTGTTTTGCCAGGGCGATGTGGCTGCGGTCAAATCGGCTGTGGATGCAGGTTCCCAGGCTGCCGCCCAGGTGGGCGAGGTCCACAGCGTCCATGTCATTCCCCGCCCCCACGCCGAGCTCGGCGCCATTTTGCCATCGCGGCCCAAGGGCAAAAAAGATGGGGAAAAAGCCGCGCCGGGTATTCGGGCGTTGGGCATCCTTGAAACCAAAGGAGCCACCGGTGTGATCGAGGCCAGCGATGCCATGAGTAAGGCTGCGGACGTAGACGTGGTACAGGTGCAGGAAATCGGCGGCGGTTATATCACGGTCCTGGTCAGTGGCGATGTGGGTTCGGTAATGGCGGCGGTGAGCGCCGGGGCCGATTCTGCTGGCCGCGTCGGCGAATTGATTTCACAGCACGTGATTCCCAGGCCCAGCGACGATGTGATAGATCTTTATCTGAAATAAGGGGGGAGAATAGCATATGAAAGCATTAGGTATTCTGGAAACCAAAGGTCTGGTCTGTGTCGTGGAGGCGCTGGATGCCATGTTGAAGACGGCGGATGTGGCCTATACGGGCCAGAAACGGGTAGGCTCGGGATTGGTGGCGGTTTTGGTCGAAGGCGATGTGGCTGCGGTCAAGGCCGCGGTAGATGCGGGTGCCCAGGCGGCCCAGCGGGTGGGCGAGTTGCGCAGCGTACACGTGATCCCACGACCGGTGGATGGTTTGAAAGACAAGCTGCAATAGTTGCGCCATGGCCGCTATTCTCTACATCGCCGATCCGGTGGTAACCGAAGATTTCCTGAATCAGCAGCACCAGGATCAGGAAGAGTTGTGCGTATCGCCGCAGACGGTGATCACACCCACGGGCTGGGACTATATACGGCGGCGGGGATTGCACCTGAGTCGGGGAGAAGTAGCGGCATCGAGGAGTACCAGGGCGGAAAAGGCAACTGCGGTGGCCAAGAGCACGGACACAGAGCAGTCCCGGCCCGCCAGTATCGAGGATGCTCAGATGGTGCCGGAGGGGCGTTGCGAGCACCCCGGTCAAGCCTGTGGTTGTCAGACCGAGGAGTTTGGCTCAGGTTTTGTGGAGCCGAGTTCTTGCCGCGATTGCGCCATTCATCAGCTCAAGAGAGAGGGGCGGCCCCATTCCGGTTGCGAGGGCTGTAATCGCTACAAACTCATCCAGGATCTCGTGGGCCAGGATCGAGTGGTGGATATGGAATTTCTGGTACAGCAGATCACGGACCAGATCGTGACGCGCTCTGAGGCCTGAGATATGGATGCAGCTGTTGGCATGATCGAAGTTGAAGGGGTGGCGGCCGTCATTGTAGCGGCCGATGCGGCATGTAAAACCGCGGCAGTAGAACTGCTCGGCTGGGATTCAATTGGTGGATTTACTACGGTTTTCTTCAGCGGCTCTATTAGCGATGTGAACGCTGCTCTGAAGCGTGGGGAGGAGGCTGCCAGAGCTATTGTCGAGCGCGTTGTCGCCGCATCGCTGACCCGCCCGCAGCCGGAGTGCCTTAATCACGTCACGGTTTCCGTCAATCCGGAAGTCGAGGTCAAGCCCGGTGCCCTGGGGCTTATTGAAACCCGGGGGTACGGTGTCCACGTTCCGACCAATGATAGCATGGTCAAGACCGCGGCCGTGGAAGTGCGCAATGTGCTCACGGTGCAGAATCGGGTGGTGTGCTCCCTGATTCAGGGCGAGGTCGGATCGGTGCGGGAGGCACTCGCCGTGGGTCGTGCCCGGGTCGAAGGCAGTGAAAATTTTCTCTGTGCCGCCTGTATCCCGCAGCCGGTGCCCGAAGTGGTGCGGGCTTTTGGTCGGGTGGGTGTATAATGGTCAGGGCTGCAGGAATTCTTGAAGTGCGCGGCATGGCGGCCCTGATCGGGGCGGCGGATGCCATGCTCAAAGCAGCCGATGTGCAGGTGTGCGGCCACCACGGAGTGGGTGCTGGTTGGGTTACCGTGGTAGTCGAAGGCGATGTGGCAGCGGTACAGACCGCAGTACAGGTGGGCCAGCAGGAAGCCGGAAATTATGGCGAACTGATCACAGCCGAGGTGATTGCCCGCCCCGAAGCACGTGCTGTAGATGGCATGTCGCACCAGATTGCAGGAGTTCCGCCGCCGGTATCTAGTGCCCGCGCCCTGGGCTTGCTGGAGACACAGGGGCTGGCGGCTCTGGTCGCCGGTGCCGATGCCATGGCCAAGGCTGCCGACGTGGAACTCGATGGTTGGGCGTTTATCGGCGGTGCGCTCGTGCATCTAGTAGTGCGCGGCGATGTGGCGTCGGTGCGCACGGCAGTTGAGGCCGGGAAAACGGCAGCCGCTGGTGCTGGCGAGGTCCATTCTACTCTGGTCATTCCCCAACCCATAGAGGGCATCAGTCCGTTATTGCCGCCGCCACCGGGGGGTGTCGCAAGCGCATTTGGCGCTCTGGGCGTGCTGGAGACCACCGGCTATGTGGGTGCGGTGGCGGGTAGCGATGCCATGAGCAAGGCCGCGGACGTGGAGATCTTGCGCTTGAGTATTGCCAGCGGCGGGCGGATTGCGGCGCTGGTCACGGGCGG
>CAXFTV010000161.1:0-2846 GCA_964005845.1 uncultured bacterium | reverse complement strand
TCTTCTTTTTTAATTTGTTGAATCTGTTCAAGCGTCGCCCCCCGGATCATCTCGGTCAACAAAGAACTGGCCGCGATTGCAGGGGCGCAACCAAATGTCTTAAAGGTGGCCAGGGCGATCCGCCCGCCCTGCATTTGCAGGTAGAGTTGAAGGACATCGCCACAGGCAGGGTTTTCCACTATACCCACCGCGTCGGCCGCCTCTAGTGCGCCGACATTGCGCGGATTTTGATAGTGGTCCAAGATTGTTGCATTGTAGAGAGCCAACTCAATTCACTACCGAAACCGTTAAAAAACACCCCTATAGACATACGAGGTCAATATACGCTTGCCTTGAAACCGTGTCAACCGGCCCCAGCTATTTAGTAAAGAAGGTATTAATATATGCTTTCAGGCTTTAAAATCGATTAGACCGGCCTTGCCACCGGCGCTGTCGTTCCAGTAATTGCGCACCATTTGCAATAGCTCCCACATAATCGTGTCCCGGGCCAGGCGATCGATAATCTCTTCGATTTTTTCCGCTTTTTCTCCCTCGATCAGACCTAGCCCATTCATCATCGTCAAATGGTGGATCATGCCGGTCTGGAGCAAAGTTCGATTCATATCGGCGGGAGGTATGCCACTCTTGGCCTCGAATTCGGCCATCAGGGCAGCGTACAATTCGGCCAGATCCTGTGCCACCGTGGTTTCCAATTTGAAAATTTTGTCCATCGTCCATTTTCCCGGCAGAGCTCCGACCGCTCATATAGTCGTTATCCTGGCCCCGGCTGTCAAGGTTTTGGCTATTTTATCAAGACCTAAATACAACCATCAAATTTCATGAAAATATTTTTGCCCAGCAGGTCCGCCGGTGAATCTGGCTAAACGTGCCGCTACTAGGAATCCCCGGCTAAACCCGTCGCGCCGTCTGCTTGCCGATAAAACCGTGTTTGCGCAAAAGATGGCGAAAGCGGTCGTAGCTCAAACCCAGGCTCTTTGAAGCATCCTTTTGACTGTTGCCGCACTGCTCCAAAGCCCGCTTTAATAGGCCGCATTCCCAGACGCGGATTTGCTCGTCAAAATCCGCCTTTGCCGGGGTTGAAATTTTGCCCTCCTGTACTTCGGGCGGCAAATCTTCCAACCCAATCCTTTCCCCAGCGGCAACGCAAAGGGCTCGCTCTACAGCGTATTTCAGTTCCCGCACATTGCCGGGCCATGAGTAAGCTTCCATTGCCTGGAGGGAATCTTCGCCAAAGGCGCGAAGCTTTATCGAGGGCACCTCGGTGCAGATTTGTTCGGCAAAATAGGCGGCCAGAGGAGCGATATCTTCGCGGCGCTCTCGCAGGGCTGGCAATTGGATGACCGAAAAGCGGAGGCGATCGTAGAGGTCGGCGCGAAAATTGCCCCTTTCTATCTCCCGCCCCAGATCGGCATTTGTTGCGGCAACGACGCGCACATCCACTTTTATCGTCTGATGGCCGCCTATGCGCTCAAATTCTTGATACTCGAGGACGCGCAGCACGTTTTTCTGGAATTCCACCGATGTATTGCCCACCTCATCGAGAAAAAGAGTGCCGCCATCGGCATTTTCAAAACGGCCCCGCCGCTGCTCTGAGGCTCCGGTGAACGCCCCTTTCTCATGGCCAAAAAGTTCGGATTCCAGCAGGGTATCCGACAGGGCCGCGCAGTTCAGTTTGACAAAGGGCCGATCCCGCCGGCTGCCGCCGTAGTGCAGGGCCGCGGCAATCAACTCTTTGCCCGTGCCGCGTTCCCCTTGAATTAATACGGGTCGCGGAATCGAGGCGATTTTTTCCGCTTGTTCAAGCAGGCTAATTATTTTGGGGCTGTTAGTGATGATCCGGTAGCGCTGACCAAGCTCGGAGCGGTAAAACGCATTGTCTTTATCGAGAGTTTCGTTTTCTGCCTTCAGGCGGGCATTCTCGCGCAGGAATTGGAGCATGCGTTCTACCTTTTCCATGCTCAACTCCAATTTATCTTCGACGTACAGATCCTTTTCAATGAAATCATCGGCCCCCTGTTGCACCGCCTCTACGGCCGCATCGATGCTCCCTTTGCCGGTCAGGATAATTACGGGAAGATCCGGATGCTTTCGCTTGATCTGCTTGAGGATCTCAATGCCATCCGGCTGGCCCGCACCAAAATCGAGATCGAGTACTACCAATTCCGGCTCTACCCCGGGCTTGGCCAGCTGCCGCAGCAATTGGGTGCCACTGGAAAAGGCCAGAACTTCCTTGCCCCACTGTCCCAGCTGATCGACCAGGAGATCGCGCACCTGTTGCTGGTCGTCGGCAATCAAGACGCTCGGCTTAGCAATATTTTTCGTCCGATTAGTCGCTGCCAAATACTAGTCCTCTAAATCTTTCAAATAATTGTCCCCCAACCCTTCGGGAAGAATTCCATCATCGAAATTCAGGGGCAAGTCCAGGCGAAAAATGGTCCCGTGTCCTTTTAGGCTCTTGGCCCGCAAATCGCCGTGATGCGCCTGCACCAGGCGACGGGCGATACTCAATCCATAGCCATTGCCCCGTTCTTTGGTGGTGAAACCGGGGTCAAAAATGTGTTTTAGTTGTTCGGCGGCAATCCCCGGTCCATCGTCCTCTACTTCGATAAAGACCATGGAGCGCTGATGGTCAAACCCCACCCCCAAAATCACAGTACCTCCCCGTTCTTCCATCGCTTCGAGCGCATTAAGGCACAGGTTGGTTATGGCCTCGCGCAACATCGCCTCGTCGGCCTCGATGCGGGGCACCCCCTCTTGAACTCTGACCTCGAGACTGACCTTGCCGGCCTGACTTCTGATTGCCTCGGCCACCTTGTATACCATGCCGGCCGGTTCGACTATACCTG
>CAXFTV010000160.1:0-5292 GCA_964005845.1 uncultured bacterium | reverse complement strand
CCCGGGGTTGGCGAGGGGGTGGTAATAGATATCCGGCTGCTTGCTCATAGGGCCGGGCAGCGATAGGGTGCCGGCGGTGCCGTGGATGTCGATGCGGTAGGGATTCTCGATGCCGTCGCCCTGATAGGACTCGAAATCGGCGGCAAAACCCCCTGCAAAAGCATAGTAGGCTCTGATGCCGTTGCCGGCTACCAAGCCCATGCCCTCGACCCCGGGTTTCAGATCTGCAGGCTCGACGCTGCGGCCATCCTGCGTTATGTGGGCGTGACACCACAGGGGCGCGCCGCACAATTGCCAGAGAAAATCGAAGAAGTGGGGATACAGATCCAGAAAGAGTTGGTCGCCACCGTGGGCTCCGCCCATGCCGTAGATCCGCGCCAGGCGGGGTTCGCCTATTTTGCCGGATTTGAGTAGGGGCAGGGCGACCTGCTGGATGGGGGGATGGCCGCGCCAGGGATGGGCTACTACCAGCAGGCGTTGGGAGCGTTCGCAGGCCGCAATCATTTGATCTACTTGGGCCGGGGACGCCGCCGCCGGTTTTTCCAGATAGATATGGGCGCCGTTGGCAGCGGCGGCCAGGACCATGTCCAGGTGGTCGCCGATCTCGCGCGAAGCCACAACCGCGATATCGGGCTGTTCGAGCCGCAGCATTTCGTGGTAGTCGGCGTAGCCGGTGGTGGCGCCGGTCTTTTCCAGTGCGGCCTGCCGCCCGGCTTCGTCCGGGTCGGACAGGGCGACGATCGCGGCTCCCTCGACGCCCACAAAAGCCAGATCCAATCCATGTCCGTAGCTGCCCCGCCCCGTGTGTCCGATGATTGCAGTGCGCAGCGGTGTCGATGCCATTTTTTGCCTCCCTGGTCTCGGATGTCTTTGATTATTAAGAATCCTGCCGCCTCGCGTCAATAGGCGCTGCTTGAGAAAGAGACTGAAATGCCTGGCTCAAAACTAGCCGAGAAGTGTAGATTTAGCAGCGAAAAACTATTATTATCTTTTCCTGAAAGAATGTATAGAGCTCCAGAGAGTTCTCGCTCTTTGCAAGAATGGGTAGAAAATGAACCGGGGAATCACTATAGTGCTCATAGTTTGTTTCTCCCCTTTGTCGGGAGCCGCCGCCGACGGTGGAGGCGAACGCGGTGCGGCAGCACAGAAGGTCGAGGCACAAGCCTCGACCTGGGAGCAGATCCAGCGCGCTATTCTGGAGCCGCAATGTAGCAGCTGTCACCGGAGCGGCACTTCCTTTGCCCGGCAGTCCGGGCTGGCGCTGGAGGAGGGTTTGGCCTACGAGCAATTGGTGGAGGCGGCACCGCGCAACCAGGCGGCGGCGGCCGACGGGCTGGTGCGAGTGAGTTCCCGGGGCGGTCAGCCGGGATTGTTGCGCAGCTTTTTGTGGGAAAAGATCAACCCCCGGGAACGGGATCACTTCTACAAAGACCACCCGCACTACGGCGCGCTCATGCCATTGGGACAGCCCTTCCTCACCAACGGCGAACTGGAGCTGATCCGCCAGTGGATCGAAGCGGGAGCGCCGGCCGGGGGGGTAGTGGCCGATGGGGCCCTAGTGGCGGATACGACGCGCTATGCCGCACCCGAATTCGTCGTTTTGGAAGCGCCGGAAAAAGGTTTTCAGCTACACCTGGGGCCCTTTGAGGTGTGGCCTACCGATGACCGCGAGTTTCTCTACTTCCAGCCTCTTGAAACGGCGGAGGATCTCTACATTACCGGCTACGAAATTTCCCTGCGGCCAGGGAGCCACCATTTCATCGCCTACAACTATCCGGAAGGTTATAAAATTCCCGCTCCGGAGACCTACCGCGACCTGAGGGACGCCCGGGGAAAACACGATCTCGGCGTTTTGCTCGAGGTGAACAAACTGTTTCCCCAGCGCTTTTTCATCGGTACCCAAACGCCCTATACGAACTACCGCTTCCCTCCCGGAGTCGCCTTGAGATTGCCGGCCGGGTCGGGAATCGATCTCAATTTGCACTACGTGCGCTCCGACCAGGTGGAGAGCGGTGAAGTCTACGCCAATGTTTATACAATAGCAAAGGATCAGGTCGAGGTCGTGGCCGAGACGGGCTATTTCAACAATGCGGAAATCGAACTGCCGCCCCGCAAAGTAACGACGCTGCGGCGGAAATTTTCTTTCGCGGAAACGCACCACATCATCCAGATGTGGTCGCACGCCCACGAGCACATGCTCGAGTTCAATATAGAGGCTGTGGGCGGGGAGCGCGACGGCGAGCTGCTCTACTGGACCAACGACTGGGAACACCCGCCCCTGCTCGAACTCGATCCGCCCCTGACCATGCATGCGGGAGAGGGGCTGGAATTGATCACGACCTATGACAACTGGACGGACGATACCATTCGCTTCGGCTTTCGCGGTTCGGACGAAATGCAGTTCGTATTTTTTATTTCTTATACCGGCGATATCATCAAAAGGGATACCGCCCTAGTTGAAGCGGAGGGCCGTGCGGTGCCGCAGAACTTTGACCTGCGGCAAAACTATCCCAATCCATTCAATGGTGCTACGGTAATCCCCTATGCGCTGCCGCAGAGCGGCGTCATCGAACTGGCGGTTTACAACCTGGCCGGACAGAAGGTGGCAGTGCTGGAGAAGGGAGTGCGGCAGGCCGGGGCACACGCGGTTTCCTGGGACGGGCGCGACAATCGGGGGCGGGCCTTGGCCAGCGGGATCTATTTCTATCGCTTGTTGGCCGGGGAGCGAAAAGAGACGCGCAAGCTTTTGTTGGTGCGCTGAAAAAACATCTGCTCGATCCCCCGGCGCCCGCTGCGCCGGGGCATGCTGGCGTGTCCGTGGCCGCTCATCGCGGCAACTGCAATTAGACTATCTCCCTCAATTCGTTGCTCTCCAGGGTCAGTTTTTCACTCCCATTCGCGGTAATTGCGTAGACATCCTCGCACAAAAACTGTAACTCGCCACAGCACATGCCCGGTTCGGAACTGAGTACCATTCCGACCTCCAGTACGGTATGATCGTCCGCGCAGATGCTCGGTGGTTCGGTCAGTAGCATGCCCTGGCCATGCCCCGTCCGGACCAGGGGCATGGGTTCGATGTTGCCCGAGCGGGCCCGGATGGCCGCGCCGGCCTCCATTCCCAGGCGGTGCAGATCGGAGCAGCGCATGCCGGGTTTAAAGGCCGCTGCAATTTTATCTTTGACCTCCAGGGCGGCGTCGTGGACGCGCCGGTGTTCTTCACTGACTTTGCCCAGCACTGCCATGCGCGGATAGTCTATGGTGTACATCCCGACACAGGCTCCAGTGTCGACCGCGAGGACGGTGTCCCTTTCTATGGGGCGGTCGTAGTGAAAGGGATTGCCGGCCCCGGGAGGTCCCGATTGCAGGATGACGAAGGAGGTGTCGTCGCCCCCTTCCTCGAGAATCAACTGGCGCATGAGGCGGGCGATCTGGCGCTCGGTCAGGCCCGGTTCCAGTTGATCGAAGAGGCGTTGTCGAGCCCGGTCTGTGATCGCCGCCGCCGTCTTCATAAAGGCCAGTTCCCGGCTGGATTTTACCATCCTGAGAGCGATGAAAATGGCCGCGGCATCGATGAATTCGGTCTGCGGCAGAGCCGCCTGCAAATCTAAATAAGCTCCCACCGGCAGGCCCATTCTCTGCTCCTGCCCCAGCTCTGCGCCGATGCGCTTGCCGGTCAGACCTGCGTCCTGCAGGGCTCGCAGAATTAGCTGGTGGGGAAAGTTGATCAAGGTGGTATAAGCACGGATATCGGCGACGTAGGTAGCCGCTTCCAGGTTGTCGCGGCCCTGGGTAATGATCGTCGGATCGCCCTCCAGAGGCAGGATGAAAATAGAGGGTCGGGTGAGCGACTGATGGCGGGCCAGGCTGGCGGCGGCACCGGCGAAATACTGGAAATTTTCTTCGCCGGAAATCAGCAGGGCATCGATGTGCAGGCGGGCCATGTGGTCGCGAGCCCGGGCATAGCGCGATTCCATCTCCGCCCTGGTGAACAGGGCGTACTCGAGCGTTTCTGAGGGCATCGTATTAACTCCTTCGGGGATGCTTAGCGAGTGGCCTTGACATAGCGGTAGCGGAAGTGGGTGGCGCGGAAGCCGCGCTTTTCGTAGACCTGTTCGGCAATGCTGGTGCTATCGGTTTCCAGGGTGGTCCAGCGGTTGCCCAGGGCACGCGAGTCGGCAACGGCGCGCGTTACCAGTGCCGCGGCGACGCCTTTGCGGCGGTGCTGTGGCAGGGTGCCGACGGCGTCGATATAGCCCATGCCATGGTCCGAGTAGAGCAGGGTGGTGCCGGCCGGTTCGCCATCCACCCGCGCCAGGTAGCGGCGGACCTGGGGAATGCAGAGCACCGCGCGGCCGACCTGGCCCATGGCCGCCGGGTTTGCAAAACTGCGGCACATGGTGTCGGCCCAGATAGGATATTCGGCTTCGTCCGATTCACATACCACCGCCGGGCCGGGTTTGAGGGGGGCACCCGGCTGATCGCAGACCATGGCGACGGGCTCCATGGCAAGTTTGAAACCGCGCCGTTCCAGGTGTTCGGGCAGATCGGTGGGGCGGTCCAGGGGACTGAGAGTGAAGGCGCAGTCAAACTCCTTTTCCCGAAACAGCTGCAGTGCTCTGTCGATGAGGCCGTCTACCTCTTTCGCATCTACGTCCACCTGGACGACGCGGTGGGACATGGCGATTTTTAGGTCCTCGTGGCTAAAGCCCAGAGCGCCTCCCAGGTCGTGACTGGCGCACCAGCGGGCGCGGAATTCGACCCAGAGTTTTTCAAAAGTGGTGGTGTATTCGTCGGCCATCATCATCTCCTCGCCGGGCTTACCAGGCTTGTTCGATTCAGACTAGATTCAAGGACTTTTCCCGTCCCAGGAGAACGGAATACAATACCTGTACCGCCGGCATGGAGATACCCCTGTCCTCCGCTTCCTGGAGCATCGGACCGACGCAGGCGGCAAATTCGGTGCGCCGACCTTTTAGTACGTCCTGCAGTCCCGAATGCATGGACTGGCTGGCGGCCAGCGGTGATTGCATGACGACCTCGACGGCCTCCTCGACGCTGCCCTGACACCAGGTTTTGACATGGTAGGGGCCGATATCGGTGAGGGGAACGCCGCGCGCTGCGGCCAGGGCGCTGAACTCGCGCACCAGGCCCATGTAGGTCGGCGTCAACTGCGCATCGGCCAGGGTCGCGGCGTTGTTGGTATGGGCCAGGCAGGCGATCAAACCGAGGGGTACCCAGGCGACCATTTTAGTCCAGGTAGAAGAGAGTACTGCTCGCGAAGATTCGGTATTG
>CAXFTV010000159.1:0-2763 GCA_964005845.1 uncultured bacterium | reverse complement strand
CGTTTATCGCAAAGAGGATTTTCAGGAAGGGGTTGCAATGGCGCGTTTCAAGGTAGCACTGGCAAGTATAGACGGCACCATGCCCGACTGGGTAGCGGCAGAGATGGCGGCGGCGGGAGTCGATTTTGTCGTCGATGAGTGTACCACGAGGGAGCAACTGGCGGATCTGGCCGGAGATGCGGATGTGGTCTGGTTTTACGGCGGTAGCACGGTGCTGACACCCGAGACCATAGAAGTCATTCCCCGCTGTGGGGCTATTATTCGCACGGGTAGCGGCACCGACAATATACCTATTGCCGCAGCCACCCAGCGCGGTATTCTGGTGGCCAACACGCCGACGGCCCACACCGACGGAGTATCGGATCACGCCATCGCTTTGTTGTTTGCGGTCATGCGGCAAATTGCGCTGCACGATCGCGCCGTGCGCGCTGGCTCTTGGGATCGCAATCTGGGTTTGCCATACTGTCATCTGCATCACCAGACTTTGGGCTTGGTCGGTTTTGGCCACATACCCAGAATGCTGGCGCGCAAGTTGAGTGGATTCGAATTGCAGGTGCTGGCATGCGATCCCTTTGTCGACGAGGCGCTTATGAGTGCCGAGGGCGTGCACCCGGCGACCCTGGACGAAGTGCTCTCCCAATCTGATTTCGTCTCGCTGCACTGTCCCTTGACTGCCACCACCCGTCACCTGATCGGGGAGCGCGAGTTACGCCTGCTGAAAAAAAGGGCCATCTTGATCAATACCGCACGTGGGCCGGTAATCGAGGAAAAGGCTCTGACCCGGGCCCTGAGTGAGGGCTGGTTCGGAGGGGCAGGTCTGGACGTTCTGGATCCGGAACCCCCCGATCCAAAAAATCCGCTGCTGCAATTACCCAACGTGGTGGTCTCACCTCATATAGCGGGGTTTTCGGACGAGTCGGTAGAAGCCACCTGGCGGCTGTCAGTGGATACGGCGCTGGCCCTAGCTGCGGGGCGCTTGCCGCCTTCCTATGTCAATCCCGAGGTCAAACCGCGCTGGAACTTAAGCTGATTTTGCCTGCAAAGAGAGGGCGCTCCGATGTCGACTGCAGAACGGGTAGATCCAATTGAATTCGAGGTAGTGCGCAATGCTCTGGTAGAGGCCACCGAGGAAATGGCGCTGGCCCTTAGGCGCAGTGCCTATTCGACCAATATCAAGACCCGGGCCGATTTTTCCTGTGCCTTCTTCGATCGCCGATTGCGCTCCGTGGCCCAGGCTATGGGGCAGCCCACCCATCTGGGCTCCATGGTCGAACTGGTGCCCCGGGCCATTGCCGCATATGGCAGGGAAAATTTGCAGGCCGGGGACGGCTTGCTGGTCAACGATCCCTATGGCGGGGGCGGCCATCTCAACGATATCGCCCTCATATCGCCGGTCTACTGCAATGAGGAGATTCTGGGTTTTGTCGCCAATATAGCCCACCACGTTGATGTAGGAGGTGGAGCGCCGGCCAGCGTAGGGGCTTTTCGCGAGGTTTTTCAGGAAGGTGTTATCATTCCGCCGGTTAAACTGGTGCAGCAGGGCGAACTGAATCCCGATGTGCTGCGCCTGGTACTGGCACAGATTCGCTCCAAGCGCGAGACCGCTGGAGACTTCCGGGCCCAGGTGGCGGCCAACATCACCGGGGTGCGCCGGCTCGGAGCGCTGGCTACGCGTTTGGGAAGCGAGCTTTTCGAGCGCTATATCGAGGAATTGATCGCCTATACTCGGCGCCGTACTGAAGCGGAGATGGCGCAGTTGCCGCGCGGCATCTTCAAGGCCGAAGGCGTGGTGGACAGCGATGGCTTTACCGAGCAGCCGGTGCATTTGCAGGTCTCTATTACCATAGATGAAGAAGGGGTGCTCTTCGACCTGAGCGGTTCCGATGCGCAGCGTCCGGCACCGGTCAACTCGACCTATGCACAGACTTTTTCGTGTTGTGCCTATGTTCTCAAATGTCTGATCGATCCGGATGTGCCGGTGAACGCGGGTTTTTATCACATGGTGCGGTTGCTGGCCCCAACCGCAACAGTGGTAAACTCGGCGTCGCCCGCTCCGGTAGTGGGCGGATGGGAGACGCAGATACGGCTAACCGATGTGATGTTCAAAGCTCTGTCCAAAGCGCTGCCGGAGCGGATTCCAGCCGGTACTAAAGGCATGATCTGCCATGTTGGCTTTGGCGGTGCCGATCCGCAGACGGGCGATTATTACTGCTTTCTGGAAACAGTGGCTGGCGGCTACGGCGGGCGCGCCGCTAGCGATGGACCGGATGCGGTACAGACCCACGGTCAGAATACGGAAAACGCGCCGGTCGAGGAGACCGAGATAAATTATCCGGTGCGCATCACGCGCTACGAGTTGGTCAACGATTCCGAAGGGGCGGGGAAATACCGGGGGGGGTTGGGATTGCGGCGAGATTACCTCTTTTCCGGCCCGACCTCATTTACGGTCCTGGCCGATCGGGATCGCTGGGGGCCCTGGGGCCTGTTTGGAGGGGAAGCCGGGCGCAAGGCCAGCTATATTCTGAATCCGGAGGGAGATGCCGAGGAGTTGAGTTCCAAAGTTACATTGCAGCTGCAGACCGGCGATGTGGTGAGTTATAGAACCTGCGGTGGCGGGGGCTATGGGCGGGCCCGGGAGCGGGCGCTGGAAAAGGTGCTGCAGGATGTGCGCCAGGGCAAGGTGAGCGTGGCGCGAGCGCGGGAAATCTACGGCGTCGCCATCGATGCCACAGGGCAGGTGGACGCGGCCGAGACCGCCCGCTT
>CAXFTV010000158.1:0-6239 GCA_964005845.1 uncultured bacterium | reverse complement strand
TGGAATTCGAGCGCGAAGAGAGCATCGCGGCGGTGCTGGGCGCCTTGGGGAAAGAGTGAAAGGGATGCCCCTAAGATCCGCCCCCGTCTCGCTGCCGCCGCACCAGTAAAAGCCATCCTGGATCCGGGCACCGGCGCCGTGCGGGGGGCTCGAGCGCGGCCATGTCCAGGTCGTAAAATGGTTGATGGAGAGGGCCTCCAGAACTCCGATTTGCCTGCTATTGAGGCGCGATTTATCCAGCTTTTCACTAGCTCCAGAGGAAGGGATCGATGTCCGCGCGCAAGAAAATCGCCGCCGTCATTACCGAGTACAGAGAGTCGGCCCACGCCGATGTCATCGTGGGCAAGTTCATCAAAGGCTTTCCAACCGACGAGGGCTTGATCGCGCCCCGCGTCGACATCGCCTCCATGTACCTGGACCAGATCCCCGAGAACGATATCGGGCTCGCGCTAGCGGAAAAATACGGCATTCCCGTATATCGCAGTATTCGACAGGCCCTGTGTCTGGGCGGCGATGAGCTGGCCGTCGACGGCGTTCTCGCTATCGGCGAACACGGCAGTTACGCCTTTAACGAAAAGGGGCAGCACCTCTATCCGCGGCGCTATTTTTTCGAGCAGATCTGTGGCGTCATCGCGACTTCGGGCCGAGCGATCCCCGTTTTTAACGACAAGCATTTGTCTTATAACTGGGACGAAGCCAAGTGGATGTACGAGCGGGCCGCGGCGCTTAAGATTCCTTTGATGGCCGGCTCGTCGGTGCCCCTGTTCTGGCGCGACCCCTGGCTCGAGCACGAATTGGAGGCGCCCATCGAGGAGGCCATCATGCTGGGGATCAAGGGGATGGACGCTTTCGGTTTTCACGCGCTGGAGGGTTTGCAGACCATGGTCGAACGCCGCCGCGGGGGTGAGCAGGGGATTGCCGCAGTCCAGGCACTGCAGGGGGATGCGGTCTGGCGGGTGGGGGACGAGGGGCGCTGGTCGCGGCCACTGGCCGCGGCTGCACTGGAGCGGGTGAAGCAGGAGAGAGAGGGCGGCATGGAAGAGGGCTGCGAGCATCCCGTCGTCCTGCTGCTCGAATACAACGACGGCTTCAAGGCGGCGCTGTTGTTGCTGCGAGACTATATCGGCGAGTACGGATACGCCGCGCGGGTGCGGGGTCGGGTGCAGGCCACGGCCCTCAACGTCATTGGCGCCCCGGCGCCCAGTTTCAGCTACCAGTGCCTCAACATCGAGGCGATGTTTCTCAGCGGCAAACCCCGCTATCCGGCCGCGCGCACCCTGCTGGCGAGCGGGGCGATAGACGCGGCTATGGAGTCGCTGTACCGCGGCGGTGCGCGCCTGGAGACGCCCCACCTCGACGTGGCCTACCCGGCACCCGAGTCGGCGCCGATCCGTCCGACCGCCCCCAGGCCGCAAGGGGCGAGCAGGGTGCCCTTTGAGGCGGATGTATGAAGCCGGCCCTTGGGTCGGGGGGCTCTGAACGGGCCGAGAAAATCGTTGCTGCCAAAGGCAAATATGGACAGTGCGCGTAGCGCCCGGCGCCGGCGGCTATATGCTGCCGCGGCATCCGGTCGGGTTTTGCAGCTCTGTTCTAAGTGCGTTGGAAGGCCTCGGGGACGGTGCTTTCCGAGGGCCAGTAGCCGCTGGGATCCTGGCGCCACTGGTTGCCGCACAAGCCCGAAATCACGCTCCACTCCGAAGCGCTTAAATCCGGATCGGGCTGAAATAGGAAACGCTGCAAACCCGCGGCCTGGGAAGCCTGCAGAATGCCGTGCAGATCCCGCGCCGTCATCGGCTCGCCGCCGTGCGGGCAGCGTCCGGTGGATACCCAGCCAATTACTTTCTGCGCGTCGCCGACGGCTTCCAGAGCGCGCTTTGTCTCGCTGAAGACGAGCTCGGAAAAAAACGCGTCTGGAAAGCCCAGATTCATATCCGCCAGCGAATTGACCGCGGGCAGTTCCAGCCCCAGCCACGCCCGCACGACGGCAAAGCAATCCGCTTCGCTCAAGGTGGGATTCCAGGCCGCGATCTGCAGCACCCAGCGCTCCACGGTCCCGTACATGCCGTCGTTGCCCCGGTGCCAGAAGTAGTGTTTGGGGAAGATGTAGTCGAAGTAGTTGCCCATCTGCTGGAAATCGTGTCCGGTCAGGGCGGAAAACGCCGCCGTGCGCGGGATGCCCCCCAGCTCCGCCTTGCGCTGCAGGCGGCCCATCTGCGCCCGCACTGCGGCCATGAAGCCGAGGGCCACTTCCCGGCGCGCCCGCAACCAGTAGAGCGCGTCTTCGTTGAGATCGAATAAAGATAGGGCCGCAAACATGCCGCCCCCAGCGTGGTAGCGCACCAGGTCCGGCGTTAGCGCGTGGAAGCGGTCGTGCAAGTGGGCCATGCCGCGCGCCGCGCGCGCGGTGTCCACCCCTTGAGATTCCAGCTGCCACTTCTTATAGTCGGTGAGTTCGAAGAGCTGGGTGCCGCGGTGGTAGGCCAGTTCGTAGTCCTGTTCGCCGGGGCCATCCAGGATGATACCGTGTACCTGGGGATAGGCATTGAGCAGATCCTGTATGCCGGCGGCAACTTCCACCGCACCATAGGGATCTTCCTCCGGGGGGAGGCCGCTCAGCGTCCCCTGGCCCCGCTGGTAGAGCAGCCTGAGCCCATCTCTGGAATCAAAGATCATAATTTGCCAGCCGCGCCCGGCGGCATTGTCCAGCAGGGCGTGCAACTGCTTCTCCTTTTCCAGATTGCGCGGTGTCTGCGGTGGGGGGTTGATGCCGAACGCGGCGTACACTTTGGGGTCGGCGGCAAAGGAGGGGGTGAGAATCTCTCCCCACAAGGGCATGCCCTGGCCCTCCCGCTGACGGAACCACAGGCGGCCCACGACGATGCCGCGCACCCCGCCGTCCTCCCAGGCATCGAATATGCGCGGGTAATCTTCCAGCCAGTGCTCGAGTGGATTGTGGACGAAAATCCATGGTACCATTTATAACCTCCATGCCAGGTGAATTGCCGATGATGCTTAATTTAAGATTTTATTTCGGTGGCTGTCCAATGGGGGCGGGCAAAAGAAAAAAACGGCCTCGACCTGCGCTGCTATCTTGTTTACTTTTCAAGCATCTCGAAATGCTGGAAGAGAGGAGGAGGGCATGATACAGATTGCCATTTCAGTAGCCCCGCAGCCGAATCTGGATTTGACTTTGATGAAACAGTGCGGGGTGGAACACGCCGTCGGCGGCATCAGTTTGAATCCCGTACCGGGTGCCGGTGAGGATGAGCAACCCTGGAGCTATTCGTCCTTGAAGCGGGCAAAGGAGGCCTACGAAGAGAACGGACTCACCCTGTCGGTGATCGAATCCCGGCCTCCCATGGAGAAGATCAAACTGGGGCTGCCGGGACGGGATGAAGAAATCGACGTCGTCTGCGCCCTGCTGCGAAATATGGGAGCACTGGGGATTCCCGTGTGGTGCAGCATGTGGATGCCCATTCTCGGCGTCATGCGGACCTCCTATGAGCTGCCGACGCGCGCCGGCGCTCAGGTGAGCGGCTTTGATCACGAGCAGTTGCGCCATGAACCCCTGACCGAATACGGGGTCGTCCCCGAAGAGCAGCAGTGGGAAAACCTCAGGTACTTTCTGCAACGGGTGGTGCCGGTCGCCGAGGCCGCTCAGGTAAAAATGGCGATGCATCCAGACGATCCGCCGCTGTCGCCCATTCGCGGCGTCTCCCGCATCATGAGCAGTGTCGAGAATTACCAGAAGCTCATCGACCTGGTTCCCAGTCCGATGAACGGCATTGCCCTGTGCCAGGGCAATTTTACCCTGATGACCGATGATCTGCCCTCCGTCATCCGTCATTTCGGGGCGCAGGAAAAGATCTTCTTTGTGCATTTTCGCGATGTCCAGGGCACGCCCGACAAATTCGAGGAAGCTTTCCACGACGACGGGCAGACCGATCTGGCCGCCTGCATGCGCGCCTACCGCGACATCGGCTACGAAGGCGTGTGCCGTCCGGATCACTACCCGAAGATGGGCGATGAAAGTTTTGCCGATGAGCACTGCATGGCGCGTCTGTTCGCGGTGGGATATATCAAAGGATTGCGCGAGGCAGTCTACGGGGAGTAGAGCGTCTGGAGGACCGCATTGCGCAAAGACTGATCAAATACCGCCCAGGGTCGCGCCGCTGCCTATAACAGCGCTTTGATGAACCTGGCTATGATTTTGTCGCAACTCCAGGGCGTCTAGCTGAAGAAGTGGGTTGTATCGTGATCGATCCAGCCGCAAATTGATCCGGGGCTGGCCGCTCGCCTTAATTCCAGCCAACTGCTAAAACCAGGGAGAAGATTATGCGAATCGATGCGCACGTGCACGTGTGGACACTGGGTGCACCGCCCTTTACGCACAATGATGATATGTCGACCCAGCGGCCCGAATACCCGGGGCTGGTAGAAGATCTCATCCGCTACATGGATCTCAATGGGATCGATCGCACCGTGCTGATCCAGTGCATGTATCACGGCTACGACAATAGCTATATGTGCGATGGGCTGAGGCGTTTTCCCGACCGTCTGCACGGGGTGGCGCTGCTCGATCCGCTGCAACCCGATGCGGCGGAAAAGCTGGAGCGCCTCTATCGGGAGTACGGGGTGCAGGGCATGCGCCTGTATCCGATTCGGGATAGGGATGCCTCGTGGCTTTCGAGTGCCGCACAGGACCAGTTATGGGACCGGGCCCGGCAGCTGGGGGTGCCCTTCACCTGGTTCGGGCACTGCCATCAGATTCCGCTGCTGGAACCGATGCTGGCGCGCTTTCCCGAGGTCGAGGTAATCGTCGATCACCTCGGCGAGCCCGTTCTCTCCGAGGGTTTGGACGGCGATTTCAGATTGCTCCTGGAGGCGGCCAAATATGCCAATCTATACGTCAAGGCAACGCGGATCGACGGGATTTCCGCCCAGCCCTGGCCCCACGAGGATGTCCACCCCCATATAAAGGCCGTCTACGAGGCCTTCGGCCCCGAGCGCATGCTGGGGTGCAGCGGCTTCCCGGAGAATCCGCAGCGCGGGGAGGCGGTTGGCTTTCGCGTCATCGAAGAAGGCCTCGATTTTCTTGCCGCCGCCGACAAGGCATGGATCCTGGGCAAGACGGCCGACGCGCTCTATCGCCGCAGCGCGGATTGAGCGTGGAAGCACTCTGGAAGCACTCCGCCTTTTGCAGGGGTTCCCAGGCAGTGAGCGCCTGGCTGGGGGCGGAGGGTGCCGGGGCTATTTCTGCATGGCCGCCTGCAAGTGCACCCGGCTGGTCTCGCGGTTGAGATGAACGGCCCAACCAATGGGCGGGGCGTTGAAATTTTTGTCGTTCAGGGTGGGATTAGCGCCCTCTTCCAGTAAAAAGGCGACCATTTCCGGCCGGTCGGCCCAAACCGCTATATGCAGTGCGGTGAGTCCTCCAAAGTCCTCCCAAAAACCGCCATTGGGCCGGCCGTCGATGGCCGCTCCCCGCGCCAACAGCAAGGCGGCCGCCTCTATCTGGCCCCCGTAGGCGGCGTAGATCAGGGCCTGGTCGAGAATCTCCTGATCCGTCGATCTGGCCCCCCTGGGTCGGTAGAGCACATTGGCTGCGGGCCGCAGTTCGCCGGCGGCATCGAAAAAGGCGGCCATTTCCTCGACCAGCCCCAGTGCTGCGGCAAAGGGCAGATCCACTGTCGCGCCGCCCTCGTAGAAGCGGCGGGCGAGCTGTATGTGGATGGGCGGGGGACCTTCGCGCCGAAGCGGCGGCACCATAGTCTGCCACATGAGCCGGGGGTCGTCGCCTATGCCCTGGGCAAGCACCAGGTCCACGGCTTCCAGCTGTTCCCGCCGCGAGCGCAACTGGGCGCTTTTGATGATCAGGCCGATTACAGAGGTCGAATCGGCCGATAGGGCATGGGCATCGGCCCCCCGATCCACCAGGAGCCGGGCGAGGTCCAGGGCGTTGTCCGGCAGGCGGCCGCGCTGAGGATAGCCGGCCACCAGATGCAGCAGCGTCGATCCGCGCATTGACGGATAGGGATAGAGTTCGCCTAAAAAACCGCGCGCTTCGACCAGTTCGGGGTGGGCGTCCAAAAGGGCCCGTAGAGCGGCTTCGTCGCCCCGGTCAAAGGCCTCGACCGCCTGGTCGAAGGCCGGATGGTCGGCGCCGTAGCCGGACCACGCCTGGGGTGGCAGTTTCTCGCCGGGGCGGGGCACGGCCAGCACCACCAGTTCGGAGGGCA
>CAXFTV010000157.1:0-3052 GCA_964005845.1 uncultured bacterium | reverse complement strand
CGATTACGACAACGACGGCGATGTCGATTTGTACGTTGCCAATGATGCCGTGCGCAACTTTCTCTACCGCAACAATGCGGATGGAACTTTCGCCGAAATAGGTGCCCTGGCGGGGGTCGCCTACGGGGTGGACGGACAGCGCGAGGCCGGCATGGGGGTAGATGCCGGCGATTACGACAACGACGGCTATATGGATCTGGTAGTCACCAATTTCGAGCAGGAGCCCGCCAGCCTGTACCGGAACAATGGGCGGGGTTTTTTCCCCCACGTTTCCTATCTCACCGGAGTCGGGTTGCCCAGCCTTAAGGATCTCTCCTTCGGCACGGGGTTTGTCGATTACGACAACGATGGCTACCAGGACCTTTTCATCGCCAGTGGTCACGTGCTGGACAATATCGCTTTCTTCGATAAGTCGACCTCCTATGAACAGCAGAATATGCTATTGCGCAATCAGGGGCCGGATCGGCAGGGACGCTATCGCTTTGCCGATGTTTCAAACCGCAGCGGTGCGGGCATGTTGCTCAGGCGAGCGAGTCGGGGCACTGCCTTTGGCGACTACGACGACGACGGCGATGTGGATATCCTGGTGGGCAATATCGGCAGCCGGCCCAACCTCTTGCGCAACGATGGGGGCAATGGGCGCAACTGGTTACAGATTAAAACCAGAGGGCGGGTGAGCAATCGCGATGGCATCGGCGCCAGGATATCGGTGCGAGCGGGTGAACTTTTCCAGGTCAGGGAGGTCAGGGCCCACTACAGCTATCTGTCTCACAGTGATCTGCGCGTGAGTTTCGGGCTGGGTGATAAGCAGCGGGCGGAAGTGGTGGAGATCCGCTGGCCGGGGGGGGAGGTCGAGCGCATCGAAAATGTGGCGGCCAATCAGGTTTTATTCGTTGAGGAGGGGGGAAAGCGCTGAGTGGCGTTGTTTGGCAGCGCAGGAGATTAAGTGTTGATCTCTCAAGATTCAGGAGGCCCCCCATGCAGTGTTGCGCGCCCGCATTGGCGCCGTCTCTATAAACGGGTAAATTAAATGCCTCCAGCAGAGAAGGGCAATTCATGTCTTTGCTCTTTTGCAGCTCGCTTTTTGTTGCTGGCGGCCCCCTTGGAAGAGGATCAGGAAGCGGTGCGGTTCCTATCGCAAGGGCAAGGTGGATTGCGTAGGTCTACACAAATAGTAGGCGTGCAAGGCGCGCTTTAACTAGAGGAGGTTTGGCCCATGATCATAGAATGGAACAACCATATGTTCAGCGCCGATGAAGAGCGTTTCCCACTGCACCCCGATTGGGAGGGGCAATGGCCATACGACCCCAATTTCTCCCCCGGCCATCCGCTGGATGCGTACATGGACGCAATGGATCAGGACGGCGTCGACTGTGCGGTGCTGGTGCAGCCGGGGCCCTACTGGGAGGACCACTCGTTGATCCTGGACTGTCTGGAACGCGAACCGCAACGCTTCAAGGCATCCTGCTTATTCCGGCCGGAGCGCGAGAATGCGCCGCAGCAGATGGCCGAGCTGGTGGCAAGACAGCCGCTCATCATAGGCCTGCGCTTCCACATCGCCGGGGCCCGGGATCTGGGGCCGGATAGCGTCCTGGATCCAGGTGTCCAGGCCCTGTGGAAGAAGGCGCTGGAACTGGGTATGATAATCGAGCTGCACATGGATGCCACCTATGCGTTTCCCGTCGCCAATATGCTGCGCGAACACCCGCAGACCGTCGCCATAATCGACCACCTGGCGGAGGCCGGCTTCCGCAGCAACGGCACCCCGGTAGAGTTTGCCAATTTGCTGGATCTGGCCGCCTTCGAACAGGTCTACATGAAGCTTTCGGGTTTGAATCACTTTGCCAAAGACGCGCCGCACTATTTGAGTGCGCGGCCCTTCACCCGCCGGGTGATCGCGGAGTTCGGTCCGGATCAACTGGTCTGGGGCAGCGGCGTACAGGGGATTGTGGATGCCCACATGCCGGAGTATTCGGAAGCCGACCGGATGAAGGTAAAAGGCGGCAACCTGCAGCGCCTGCTGGGTTTTTGAAGGCGCTGATTCTGCTATTTGGGTAGAAGAGCGGTGGCTTTTGGGGGGTCGATTCTGGGGGAAATTGTCGCTGCCAGGGCCTGGGGGTTTATTGGTTTTTTCAGGGGCCAGATGGGCGATACCCTTAGTGTGATTGAAGCGTGAGCTGAAGGTTGAATTGAGGCAGTAAGTGGTTATATCGAGGAATGCTTTGGACGGCAGCCAGGGGGATGGAGCCATTTATTCAGGAGGGTGCTGAGAGATGAAAGACCTCATGTCCGCCGATTTTCCCTATGCCGAGTACCCGGTGCGTTATGCCCGCACCCAGAAAGTGCTCAGGGGGCAAGGCATCGATGCTCTGGTGCTGACGGGGCGACAGAATCTGCGCTATTTCGCCGGGCTGCGGGACGGTGCCTGGGATGCGCACCACTTCTATTTTCTTGTTGTGCTGCCGGCGGCGGGCGCTCCTGTCCTTTTGGTGTCCAACGGTTTCCAGCACCTGGTGAAACAGTGCTGGATTGAGGACGTGCGCTTCTGGCCGCTGTCCAGTGCCTTTTATATGTCGAAAGAATCGCATGCGGTATCCCTCGTTCTCGAGGTACTCAAGGAAAAGGGGTTGGCGCGTGGCGCCATCGGCATGGAGCTCAGTTCCGATTTGCAGCCGAATATGGCGCACGAGCACTTCAGCGCCATCATCGCCGGGCTGCCGCACGCTCAAATTGTGGATGGTAGCGAGGCGGTATGGGCGGTGCGCTCTTGCAAATCCGCCGCGGAAATCAGCCGCCTGCGGCGCGCCGCGGATATTTCGGCAAAGGGGGTCAAAGCGGCCTTTGAGCAACTTGCGCCCGGGATGACCGAAAAGGCCGCAGTAGATATTATGACTTCAGTGATGTGTGCCGAAGGGGCCAGCGAATTGCGCTTTAACGCGCTTTACGCCGGCCCGCGTGCCATGTGGGCGGATGGTCTGCCCACGGATTATGTCATGCAGCCGGGGGATCTGGTGCAGTTCGATGGAGGCTGTATTTACGAGGGTTACTGGTG
>CAXFTV010000156.1:0-2353 GCA_964005845.1 uncultured bacterium | reverse complement strand
TCGGGCGCGATATCCCGCCCCAGTGGAATCACCGCGTCTTCTGGCACGGTCGTGTATTCGGCCATGGTACCCAAACGCGACATCTGAAAAAAATCCCGCTCGCCGGCATGGAAGCGGCAGGATCCATCCATCAGGGTCCCGCGTGGGCCGCCGAAATGCGCCGCACATAAATTGGGTTTGCCGGTGCTGCAGTAGGAACACTTGCCACAGGAGGGCACAAAGGAAAGCACGACGCGATCGCCCACCGCCACCGAATTTACTCCTTCTCCCACTTCGATCACTTCCCCTGCCCCCTCGTGCCCCAGAACTTCGGGAAGACGATGCACCTGAATCCCTTCCACTACCGAAAGATCGCTGTGGCACACTCCGCTCGCCGCCACCTTGATGAGCACTTCTCCCCGACGCGGCCCATCTACCTCAATATCCTCTATTGCCACCGGCTGGTTTACTTCATACGCAATTGCGGCTCGGGTTTTCATACTCAACTCTCTCTTCTATTTAAAACGCCCGACTAGTTCCTCTACCTTTTCGAGCGGCAATGCCCTGACCGTACCAAAGCGACTGGAGACGGTCGTGGCTTTGCAAAGGGCGTTGACTATGGCCTCTTCGGTGGCCTCGATCGCCGCCTGGAACAGAGGACTGGCAGCAGCATTTTGCAGGACGGGCCCCCCGGTCAATGCGCCGCCATCCGTGCGGATGCGCAAAGAAGGTGCGGTGGAAAAAGCAATGACAAAATCGCCGCTGCCGTCGGAAAAATTCGCGCCGGTCCGCGCCATGCCCGCCAGTGCCCGCATGGCCAAGCGCTCGAGGTTTCTACTATCCAAGGGGGCGTCGGTAGCCACTACGATCATGCACGAACCGGCCCCCTGATCCCCGCCCCCACCAGACAGCGACAACTCGCGGTAAATCGGCACACCGGCAATGGTCAACTTGCCGCCGAAGTTAGCCTGTACCAAAACACCTACCACGTAGCTGTCCAGTTGGCGCGAGGCCGTGCCTATTCCTCCCTTCCAGCCAAAACAAACCGTGCCGGTACCCGCACCCACCGTCCCTTCTTCCACCGGGCCCTCCGCGGCTGCGGACAGAGCGGCGAAAACGTGCTCTTTTTCTACCGACCGGCTACGGATAGCACTCAGGCTGCCATCGTTGGTCTCGCCGACCACCACATTGATGGAGCGAACCTCTTCATTGCCCGGCTGCGCCAGCATGTACTCCACCAGGGCATCGGCTACCTTGCCCACATTGAGGGTGTTAGTAAGGGCGATCGGACTTTCCAGATTGCCCAACTCCTGAATCTGGGTGGACCCCATCAATTTGCCGAAGGCATTGCCGACGTGAACGGCTGCGGGAACTTTTTCATTGAAAAGGTTGCCGCCATGCGGCAAAATAACCGTGGCCCCGGTGCGCACGGAGTCGCCTTCGATGAGGGTGACGTGCCCCACTCGCACCCCGGCCACGTCGGTAATCGCATTCAACTCGCCGGGCGGCAGATCACCAATTACAATACCGACATCGCGGGCCCGGGGTCGGATTTCACGGGCCCAGGTGTGAACGCCCAGCAAAACGAATACTAAGAGCAAACAAAATATCAACATGGTAACAACTCCTTGTCGCAGCTGATTTGGAACGATGTTCAACCGCCCTCTGCACAAGAAATTTCCACCTCCAGATGGGTATTGGGCACCTCCGACTCGCTTTCGACCAGCGGCTGCCAGCTCCAGGTGGCCTGCCACTGACTGGCGCGCTGCTGGACGAGCTGGCGACGCACGAGACCCAGCCGCCACAAATCGCCTGCTGCCGGGGGAACGCTCTGTCCTTGTGCCAGCCATTTAAAACCATCCCAGGGAAAGGCCAGAGCCACTTTCCAACCCCGGTCGATATCGTTCCGCTCGTTCAAGGTGCCATCAATCTGGACGCCGATTCGAAGTCCGGGAAAGCGCCAGTGGGAAAAAGCCCAGCGCATTAAGTCGAAATTTGAACGGCTGCCCCCTCCGAGAACTTCTGGCCGGTGCACCGCCAGATCGAACTCTGGTACATCGTATTTGCCGCCGCGCTGATAGGCGTTCTTCCAGATGAAAACCATCTCCGAGGTAGCTCCAAGCGGATTTGCCGCCAGTTCGTAATAGGCTCCTTGACCGACGATATAAACTCCCACGTTGTTGTCCTGTCGCACCAGGGGCGAATCCCCTGCCTGGCAACACCAAATATCGCGATCTTCCAACCAGAGCCCGACGTAGAGGTATTCGTCGTCCCACAGCATGGCGGCGCGGGTATCGTACAGCGATCTGCCCCCGCCGTGATCCCCAAAGCGCGGCGAACGCAGGGCCCGACTCCAGGCGCGTTCCCCCAGGTG
>CAXFTV010000155.1:0-2751 GCA_964005845.1 uncultured bacterium | reverse complement strand
CGCCGTTTTTGTCCATTGTTCCCCTTGCTAAGTTTAGCGGATCAGTCCGGGGAATGTGCGGTCTCAAACGCACTTCCAATAGGATCTGGACGGACCCAGAATAAATTGATATGCTGGCGCAGCCAGGCCAGACGGCAGCGCCCGGTAGGGGAGATTTCAGTGGGAGTTCTAGCTTGCAGAAAAGCCGAAAAACACGCCGTAAAAGGGGAGGGGAATAGGGCCGGCGCCGACTTTTAAACGACTTGCTACTGCACAATAATAAGGAAATCCCCGCCTTTAAACATACTGAACATTTGTTCAGCTGTCAAATTGTGGACGGGGAATAATATTCACCGAACTACTCAGCCACCCGACACCGGCTTCCGCCCTCTGCGACGGCGCGGCCTCCTCTTCCTGGACGTCCCGCCACCACCACTTCCCCGCCGCCCCCCTTTGGCGGGCCCCTGCTGCAGATTCGGCACGGATCCGGACCACACCGGCTCGATGCGATTGTCCTCGAGCAAGCTCTTGAGATTGGCCAGGTCCCGATCGGCGACAAAAGTCATGGCCGTGCCCTCCCGGCCCATGCGTCCAGTGCGACCGGTGCGATGCGTATAGCTCTGCGAGGAAAACGGAAAGTCGTAGTTGATCACGTGGGTAACATGGGTAAAGTCGAGCCCGCGCGCCGCCACGTCAGTGGCCACCATGAACTTGATCTGCTTGCTGCGAAACCGGTTGAAAATGGAGATGCGGCGCTCCTGATCCAGGCCACCGTGGATGAATTCCAGCGACCTGACCTTTTTCTGCAGATCTTTGTACAGATCCCCGGCCTTGTCGCGCGAATTGCAAAATAAAAGGGCCTGCTGGATATCATCCCTTTTCAAATAGTCCATCAGCGCCTGCATGCGGTTGCGGCCGGTGTGCTGGAAATAGTGCGTCAGGGACTGCGGTGCTATCTGATCTTTGTTCAGTTCGACCCGCACCGGATCTTTGAGGTAGGTTTTGGTCAGACGGTCGATTTCCCTGGGCATAGTAGCGGAAAAAAGGAGCGTCCGGTGTTCGTGAACCAGGCAGGACAGGATGAAATCTACATCTTCGATGAATCCCATCTTCAACATCTCATCCGCCTCATCCAGCACCACCGCCCGCACCCGGGTCAAATCGAGATCGGTATTCCACAAGAAATCTATCAAGCGCCCCGGAGTGGCCACCAGGATATCGACCTTGTGCCGCAGTTTGGCTTTTTGAATACTCATGTCAAAACCGCCGAAGATCGCAAAGGGCACCACGCCGGTATGACGGGCGATATCGTCGAGTTCCTGGACGTACTGCAATGCCAGTTCGCGGGTGGGCACCAGGATCAAGGCCTGTATCGCATGCAGATCGGGATCCGTGAGATGGATCAGGGGAACGCCGCAGGCCCCGGTTTTGCCCGAGCCGGTTTCGGCCAGCCCCAGGACATCGCGCCCTTCGAGTACATGGGGAATGGCCTGCTCCTGAATGGGAGTCATATCATCGTATTTCATCTCGTCCAGGGCTTGCAGTATTTCTGGCTGCAGATCTAACTCTGTGAATTTCATCTATGGTCTTTCAGACTCTCCTCTGGTTCCCGGAGTCGCAGTTTTCACTCTTTATGGCATCTTGATAAAGGTGAGCATTTACAGGAAAATACGCAAATGCAGCAGAGCGATCCCCCGATTGCGCAATTTAGCTGGAAGTTTATTTTTTATCTGCAAATCCATTCACTCCGTTAGATGGGAAAACTACTATGTCCACCGTTCGCGTCCGCCTCGCCCCCTCGCCCACCGGCCCACTCCACGTGGGCAACGCCTATATCGCGCTCTTCAATCTCGCCTTTGCCCGCAAACATGGCGGCGAGTTCGTCCTCCGCATCGAGGACACCGACCAGGGCCGCTCGCAGATCGAGTACGAAGAAAGACTCCAGGATGCGCTGCGCTGGCTCGGCCTGAATTGGGACGAGGGACCCGATATTGGCGGCCCTTGTGCCCCCTACCGCCAGAGCGAACGGCTCGATATCTATCGCGACCACCTTGGCCAACTGGTCGACCAGGGGCATGCCTACCCCTGTTTTTGCACCCCCGAACGCCTGGATGCGCTGCGCGCCGAGCAGGCGCGCAACAAGCAAAAGCTGGGCTACGACGGCTACTGCCGCGACCTGCCGGCGACCCAAGTCAAAGAAAAACTGGCACGGGGAACGCCCCACGTCGTACGCTTGAAAGTACCGCGCCAGGGCACCTGCACGATGGCGGATACTTTGCGCGGCGAAATTTCCTTCGAGTACCATCTTCTGGATGACCAGGTACTGCTCAAATCGGATGGTTTTCCGACCTACCATCTGGCCGTGGTGATAGACGACCATCTCATGGGCATTACCCACGTGATCCGCGGTGAGGAGTGGATCAACTCGGCACCCAAACACCTGCTGCTCTACCAGTGCTTTGGCTGGGATCCCCCCTCGCACACCCACCTGCCGCTGCTGCTGAACCCAGATGGCTCCAAGATGTCCAAGCGGCGCAACCCCACTGCGGTCGATTACTACCGGCGCGCTGGCTACCTGAGTACGGCCCTGTGCAACTACCTGGCACTGATGGCCTACCCCCCACTGGGCGAGGAGGAAAAATTCAGCTTTGCCCAACTGGTCGAGCACTTTGACCTGGATCGCATCAATCTTGGCGGTTCGATCTTCGACCTTGAAAAGCTGGACTGGCTCAACGGGCGCTATTTGCGCGAGGATCTGGAGCCCACGGCGGT
>CAXFTV010000154.1:0-4674 GCA_964005845.1 uncultured bacterium | reverse complement strand
GAGCGCGCGCGCGCGCAAGAACATAGAGGAATTTCACAGCCTGATTTCAAGCCTTTCAAACCAGCTCGAAACGATGGATTTACCCGCCCTGGGTGCGGAAATCGCCACCCGTAGTGGTTATCGGCAAATGTTGGAGGAAGAAGATACACCCGAGGCCGAAGTCAGGCGGCAGAACATCGATCAGCTACTTGCTTTCATTACAGAATATGCTGCGGACAGCGAAAATCCCAGCCTCGATTCATTTTTGGAAGAAACCGCCTTACTGGCACCGGTCGATGAGGTCGAGGACAATGGCCGGGCGCTGACCTTGATGACCCTGCATAGTGCAAAAGGGCTTGAATTCCCGGCGGTATTCATCTGCGGTCTGGAGGAACAGCTATTCCCCACTGCCCGGGCGATCGAAGAAGCCTGGGAGAACCCCCAGGCCTTAGAAGAAGAACGCCGCCTCCTCTATGTGGGCATTACCAGGGCCCAGCGACAGCTTTTCCTGACCTATGCCTGTAGCCGCTATTCCTACGGCTCTCTTCAGTGGACCACTCCCTCCCGCTTTTTAAAGGAGATCCCCGGTGAACTCCTTATTAGCACTAACTCTGGTGCCCCCCAGCGGCCCAGTTCAAAGAGTGGCAAAGGGCAAATTAAGGCAACCCCGAAAAAAACAGTTCCAAAGGGGGTGCACTACGAATGGGAAGAATCGCCCTCCACCGACCACATTGAAAGGGAATTTAGCGATGCCCTCCCAGAGGAGGACTTCCTGGCCAAGGGTCGCTGGGTCTTGCACCCGACGTGGGGACGCGGCCAGATCATTGCCAGAGAGGGTAGGGGCCCCGACATGAAATTGTCTATTCGCTTTGCCAACAATCGTTTAAAAAGGGTCGCCGTGGCCTACGCTCAATTGGAACCAGCCTAGTTGCCTAAATTCCCTTCGCACATTAACTTTTGGGTTTCTAGTAGCTTAAACTGGTGCACCTTTTCCCTGCTACCCGGGCTCTTGATATGACCACTCCGACCCCACGCGAAAGACTGCGCGTAGCCTTTCAAAACGTGGGCTGCAAACTCAATCTGTACGAAGTCGAAGCACTCAAAACTGGTTTTCATCAGCGCGGCTACCAAATCGTACCCTTTGGGGACCAGGCGGATATTTTTGTGGTCAACACCTGCACCGTAACCGGGTCAGGGGATGCGGACTCGCGCAAAGTCGTGCGCCGGGCCCGGCGCGCCAATCCCGCTGCCACGGTGGTAGCCACTGGCTGTTACGCCCAGCGCCGCCCCGGGGAACTCTCGGAAATAGGTGCAAACCTGGTTGTTGGAAATAGTCAAAAACCCTCTTTACTGGACCATCTCGAAGCCCATCTATCTGCTGCTTCCGAGTTGCCCAGCCCCTTACCCCAAGCCCCCCGCTCCAGCAATTTTTTACAAATCGAAGGTGTTGTCGAGCAGGGCCGCACCCGGGGCACCTTACAGATTCAGGATGGCTGCGACGAACACTGCACCTACTGCATTATCCCACAGGTTCGCGGCCCCGGGTTGAGCCGCCCCCCTGCCGAAACTCTCGAACAGGCCCGCCGCATGGTCCAGGGAGGATACCGCGAACTGGCTCTAACCGGGGTGCATACGGGAAGCTACGGCAGTGATCTCGACCAAAAAGATGGCCTCCCAAAACTTTTACGAGAACTGGAAAATATCGACGGCCTCGAACGGATTCGCCTCAACTCCATCGAACCGGGTTCGCTCTCCGACGCCCTAATTCACCACGTGGCAGCTTCCAAAAAATGTTGTCGCCATTTCCACATCCCCCTGCAGAGCGGCGACGATCAAACTCTCAAGCGCATGGGCCGACACTACACCCGCGCCTACTATGCCGAACGGCTGGAAATGATCGCCACATTGATCCCCGACTGCGCTGTTGGAGCTGATGTCATGGTTGGTTTTCCCGGTGAGACCGAAGAGCACTTTGAGAACACCCGGGCACTTATCGATGATCTGCCAATTACCTATTTACATGTATTTCCATTCTCTCTTCGCACCACCACGCCGGCCGAACGAATGCAGGGGCACCTTGGCAATCAGGTCAAACAAGAGCGCTCCCGCCGCCTCATTGCCCTGGGTCAACACAAGCGACTCGAATTTCACCAGCGCTTTATCGGCCGCCAACTGCAGATTCTGGTGGAGGACAGGCGAGATAAAGCAACAGGCCTAAGAGTTGGCCTCAGCGACAACTATATTAAAGTTGTATTTGAGGGTGGAAGAACTGATCCCAATCACTTTGTCGAAGCGTTAATTACCCAAGCGCGCGAGGACCTTGTATTCGGAGAGGCCCAAAGCCAATGAACACATCGACTGCGAAACCACCCGAACTCTCCAACTCGCCTGTTGCCGCAGGCAAGAAGGTCTATATAGAAACCTACGGATGCCAAATGAATGTTGCTGACAGCGAACTCGTCAGCCGCATTCTTGCCGAAGCCGGCCATCAAATAATCGAGGCCCCGGATAAGGCTGAAGTCATTCTCCTCAATACCTGCGCCGTGCGCGAACACGCCGAAGAGCGCGTTATCGGACGCGCCAGTCAGCTGTACGGATTGCGCAACCGGACGCCTAATCTAACCATCGGCATTCTGGGCTGTATGGCCCAGCACCTGGCCAAGAGTCTGCCCCAGAGGGCCCCCTTCGTCGACCTGGTAATGGGCCCCGACTCCTACCGTCGTCTGCCCCAGATCCTCGCCGATACGGCCGAGGAAACGCTGTTGGACTTGCGTTTATCGCGGGACGAAAACTACGTTGGTATCGATCCGGTCCGCAAAGTGGGTACCAATGCCTGGGTAACAATTATCCGCGGCTGCGACAAATTCTGCACATTCTGCATAGTCCCCTATGTCCGCGGTCGGGAACGCAGTGTTGATTCGGGCGAAATCCTTCGACTGGTGGGAAATATCGCACGCGAGGGATTTAGAGAAGTCACCCTGCTTGGACAGACGGTCAACTCCTACGAAGACGGCCATATGGACTTTGCCGAACTACTCCGGGCGGTTAGTGCTGTAGGGGGAATTGAACGGGTCCGTTTTACCTCGCCCTACCCCAGAGATTTCACCGCAGCGACAATCGAAGCTATGGCTGCCCTGCCCCAGGTATGCCCAGCTCTGCACTTGCCCGTTCAAAGCGGATCTAATGCGCAACTCGAAGCTATGCAAAGAGGCTATAGCATAGAGCAATACCGCACACTTGTTAAACAGCTGCGTCGCGCCATACCCAACCTAGCCCTGACCACAGACATTATTGTGGGCTTTTGCGGCGAGACCGAAGAGGACTTCCAAGCGACCCTTTCCCTGATGAAAGAGATCCGCTATGATTCGGCCTTTATGTTCAAATATTCGGAGCGGGATGGCACCTATGCTCATAAAAAGATGCCCGATGACATCTGTGAAGAGGTCAAAAAGGACCGCCTCCAGCAGGTCATAAAGTTGCAGGAACAGATCTCCTATGAAGTCAATCAGCAGATGCGGGGCAAAATAGTTGAAGTACTGGTTGAAGGTCCCTCCAAACGCCAGACAGAAACGGGTCCCAACAACTATGGGCGCTCTCCACAGGGCAAAGTCGTGGTTTTCCCCCAACAGGCGGCCCCCAACACATTTGTCCAAGTCCAAATCGACAAAACTACCTCTCATACTCTATTTGGAGACCTTGTCCAGGTCTGAGTTTTTTCTTTTTACAGATCCCGGGCCAAACATTGCCAGATATTTTAGCCAGTGCTATAAGAATTGCCCGCCTTGCCGGAGATGAACTGATGCGCTACTTCGGCAGGGTCGAAGCAAGTCCAAAAAGCGGTTTGGACCTTTTAACCGAAGCGGATCTGGCCTCTGAGCACTTAATTCTGAGCGAGCTGCGGGTAGAATTTCCCGACCACACCTTTATTGCCGAGGAGAGTTCTAACTCGCCTCCAACGGGTGAATGGGTGTGGTATATAGACCCTCTGGATGGGACCAGCAATTTTTCTCGCTGCGACCCCCATTTCGCGGTGGCATTGGGCCTGGTGCAAAGGGGGAAACCCTATCTGGGGGTGGTCTACAATCCGGCCCGCGAACAACTATTCAGCGCTGCTCCTCAACTTGCCGGAGGAGAGGCTTTCTTTAATGGACGGCCCATTCCCACCCCGAGCGCATCCCCTGCCCTGAGTGCGGCCTCCCTGGGCACGGATTGGCCCTGGGACCTGGACCTGCGGCAGCACACCGCTGCCTTACTGGAACGGGCAGCCCCGCGGGTTCGACAAATAAAAATCAGGGGCTGTGCTGCCCTGGACCTTTGCGATGTAGCCCTTGGCATCCTGGATGCCTACCTCCATCCGGGCTGTCAGGCTTGGGATTTAGCTGCACCGCTGGCCATAAATGCGGCAGTTGGAACTCAACTTTTCAGTTCCGATCGCCTTTGGGGCCTTTCCCACCAGCCTATCGTGGCCTGTAACCCATCTTTAAGCCAGGAACTAGAACCCCTGGCAGCTCTCATTTCCAAGCACCCCCTACACCCCTTAAATTAGCCTTACTCCTCGATATCGGTGGGCAGGGCCCATTCCATTTCTTCCTCCTCGACCTCCCACTCACAACCCGGTACATGGGCCCGCTCACAGTACGCACTGTATTGGTAGTGGCTACAGCTGGCCTCATTCGCCGTCTTTTGAAAATCGCT
>CAXFTV010000153.1:0-4987 GCA_964005845.1 uncultured bacterium | reverse complement strand
GAAGACCTTGCTGACCGAGTAGTAACTCTCGGGTCGGGGCAGCATCTCCATGGTGCGCTGTTCGTCCTGGGGATAGGGGCCAAGCAGGCCGGCCCGGCTGGCATAAGCGAGGCGGCGTACTCCGTTCTGATGGGCCGCTTCGAAGGTGTTGTAGGTGCCGATGATATTGCTGGAGAGGATTTCATCCCAAGGAGACCCGCCACTGGGATTGGCGCCTAGATGGATAATCGCATCCATACCAGCAGCGGCCTTGGCAACGGTGGCGTAATCGGCGATATCTCCGACGATCGAGTCCTCCAATGCGGGCATGGGGACCCGGTCCAATCCGCGCACCTCGTAGCGCTCATTGAGGTTTTTTGCTATGGTCGAGCCGATCCTCCCCGCAGCCCCGGTAATCAGTAGGCGCATATTCTAGTGTCCTTTCCCAATTAAATTATGCTATCGGTTTGCTCAATGTCCTGGTATATAAAGGCTGCGATCTTCCACTGGCAGGGAGATTCGCTCCCCCCCCTGTACATGGGAGTATGCAACCCCGAATTCAGCTTCGGCCACCTGCAAAGTGCGATCTATGTTGCCACTGGTGCGCTCGGCGTTCTCCAGTTCGCGGATGATTTCCCTGATGATGACAAGGGTGGGACTTTCGCCCCTGGGCTGGATGGTTTCCTCCTCGGCTCCCGAGCCGCTATGGCCCTTGCGCCGCACCCGAAAGTCGGTGCCGTCGTCCCAGGCGCAAACGCGTCCCTCGCTCCCGTGGACCTCGAACTCCGCGGGGCCCTGACGGGGCACAAAAATAGCTTCGGCGCCACCCGCATAACCCACCCGGGCAAATTCCAATATGGGCTCGGCGATTTCCAGTGGCGGCGGCGGCACAAAGCGGTGCCCTTGGGGATCATAGGTCGGTAGCGGTAAGGGACGGCGGCTCAGTTCGGTGCCCTCGCGCGGACCCATGCGCGTATCTCCAGGGTCGAGGGGATCCCCCGGTTCGACCAGGCGGCCGGCAGCCCATTGGGGTACTGGATCGCCCAGGAGCATGGCCACGGTATCGAAGGAATGGGAGTGGTGCTTCATGAGATCTGTGCACCAGTAAGTAAGCGCAAACTGCGGGTCGCCGATATCGCCGCGGACAATGGCCTGGCGCAACTGGACATAGGCATCGTGGTAGCGCCGTTCGGCACCGAAGTTGAAGGCCACGTCGTTGGCCTTGCATGCCGCCGCAATCCGGTCTGCTTCGGCCAGCGAGGCACACAGGGCCTTTTCAGCGTAGATGCCTCGAACTCCGTGTTCGGCCGCAAAGATGATAGGTTCGGCGCGCTGCGCTGCCTGGGTGGTAACGCTGACGATGTCGGGTCGTTCGCGCACAATCATCTCGCGGTAATCCAGATAGGTATTGGTTATGCCGAAGCGCTCGGTGAACATCTGCAGGCGGCCCTGACTGCGACCGGCTACAGCCACTACCTCGGTCTGCTCGATAGCTGCATAGGCGGCGAAGTGGCCATGGGGTTTGCGAAAGGTATTGGGGGGCTGCTCATCTTCGAGCAGACCGCCCATGCGGCCGGTACCAATTATGGCGGCGCGATACAGGTTTTTCTGCATGATTACTCTCTCCCCCAAATTGCCTTGCTCGATCTAGCAGGGGGGCTACCTGCTCAGGGTGGCGTGTTAAATAAGCTAATAGTTTAATGAGGTGGACAAATCGGGGCAAACAGGGTTGTAGTATAGGGAGTAGAGGGTGAGTGTCGCAGCCAAACCGGCAACGGGGGATTTGGACACCATAGCTAGGAAAATTATGCGAATAATGATGTTGCGTCCGGCTTGAAAGCGCTGCAAAACCTGTTCGGAGGGAGGAACCTGCTTTTGCCGAAGCCGATGAAAGTGCGGAAGCAGGAGGGAAGGAGGCAATTGAGGCAATAAGAGAATTGCAGTATGAAACTTGCCATGACCGGTGCGGAAATGAGATCGTTCCCGCACCGGTGGGCGAGAGACGGCGTTGTGTTTTTTTAGAACGGGATCAAAGAGATTTCAGCTTATCCACTGGAATCCTTGTTGGGGGGGCAGGCGCTGCAGCCGGCAGCACTAGAAAGTTTCAAGAGGCGGGCGCCATGGGCCAGTGTTTCAGGGGTGTCGATATCCTGCCACCAGGCCTGTCCAATGTCGAAGGCGCGCAGGTGCTGTCTGGCTGCTAGGGCGCGCATACCCTCGGTCAAACTGCAGTCGCCTTGGGCCGCTACGATGTCCTCGATGCACTGTGCAAGGGCGCCGGAACAGGCAAAGAGTCCGGTATCCACGGCATTGAAGCTTTCGAGTTCTTTGCCAATCTCTACGATGAATTCTGCATCGATTTTGACTTTGGTGGCATCGTCCATGTCATAGATATAATCGAGCTTTCGATCCACCGCCAGGACGGCACCTTCGAGTGGATTTTGGCGCGCCATCATTAGCAGCAGATCCGGATCGAATAAGTGATCGGCCATGAGCAGAAGATAGGGGCGGCCCAGGTATTTAGTAGCTGCCAGGACCGATAAGCCGTTAGACAGGTCCCAGCGCCGATTCTCCACGAAGTGCAGCCGGGCGCGCTGCAGCGAGAGTCCGCAAAGAGCTGTGCGCAGGGCCTGGCTTTGATGGCCGGTGACGATGATAATCTCGTCCATGCCAATCTCGTCGAGTAGCCGGCAGGTGCGGGCCAGAAGTGGTTCGCCATCGAGATCGACGAGTGCTTTATGCGGGACTGGAACGTGGGGCGCAGGCGACTGCCGTGTCCCGCCGCCAGAATTAAGGCCAGTTTGAGCACGAATTACTCCTTTTAAGCGATTTCATTTCCCCGCGGTGGGCCTTTGCAAAGGCTATTAATTCGTCCGTTTCAGGCGAGTCTGTCAAGTCCTTCGTGTAGAGGTAAGATCTTGATTGGACAGTGAGAGGAGTGGTCGTGCTCGCAGCAAGCGAATCCTATTTTTCCATCGCAAAGACGCAGTTTTCCACTGCAGGCTTGATCGAGGTAAAGGGTTGGGTTATAATCTTGGGTCGAGGTGTGGTTTAAGCAAAATAATAAAGCAAAGATGGAGTCTGAAAACATGGCCAAATATCGCGTTGGGTTGATAGGCTGTGGCCGCAAGGGGGGGCAGCACGGACGTGCTTATGCCCTCAATCCGCTGACCGAAGTGGTGGCCCTTGCCGATACGGATGCCGAGAACCTGGAACTCTACAGCGGCTTTTTCGGCGTGCCGGGCTATGCCGATTACCGCGAGATGATCGAAAAAGAGCAGATCGACATCGCCGCTCCCATTCTACCGGTGGGTCCAAATCCCGCTGTCGTTCTGGGTTGCGCCGAAGCCGGTGTAAAAGCCATTCTCTGCGAAAAGCCCATGGCCTCCGTATTAGAAGAGGCCGACCGCATGGTCGAGGTGTGCCGCGAGCGCGGCATCAAGTTCGGAGCCGGCGATATGGACCGCAACTTGCCCTATTACTGGCAGGTCCGCAAGCTCCTTGATGAGGGCGAGCTGGGGGAAGTTTGCAGTATCACCTTTGTCGGCGGTAGCGGCAGTGAAATCTCTGGAGGGGGCTGCCAGCAGTTGAGCTTGATGCGCCACTTCGCCGCAGATGCCGAGGTCGACTGGGTGATTGGTTGGGTGACCGGCGATCCAGCCAGCGATGAGGATCAGGGTGCGGCGGGATACCTGCGCTTCGTAAATGGTATCGAGGGTTTTATCCAGCGCCAGCGCGATGTTCGGGGCACGGGTTTCGACGTCGCCTGCAGCGGCGGCCTGATTCAGAGCAGGAATGGAATCCTGCGTCTGTGGAAGGGTGCAGCGGGAGGGGAGTTAAACGAAGAGGTCGGCCTGTTTCCCGCCACCAGTGTCATGGGCAATACCAGCGGCTCCTATGTGGTAGATGGTTGGAAGTGGCCGGGCGACCGCAATACCGCTTCGGTACAGTCCATCGTCGATGCACTAGAGCGGGATATAGAACCGCGCAGTAGTGGGGACAACGGCCGCAAAGTGCTCGAGTTGGCCATTGCTTTGCGCGAATCCCATCGCCGTGGTCACGCACCGGTAAAACTCCCCCTTAGCGATCGCAGTCTAACACTCTATCCTAAAAAGGCGCGGCTGGAAAACAAAAAGCCGGATATTGGCGCCCGTGAGTACATGGAGTTGATCAGCTCAACTATGAAGGAAAAGGCGGAGTAGGGAATAAATATGGCGGAAAAACTGGCGCTTTTAGGCGGCGAGCCCGCAATTACCCTGCCGCAGGACACTTATACCCAGTGGCCCATCTACGGCGAGGAGGAAGTCGAGGCGGTAAGCGCCCTCATCCGCGATCACCAGCTTTCCAGCTCCCATGCCGGCGGTCCTATAGTCGAACTGGAAAAGGCCGTGGCACGGCGCTGGGGAGTGCGTTATGCCATTGCCCACTCCAGCGGCACGGCAGCCCTGCGCGCGGCCTTGTTCGGCGTCGGCGTCGGCAGGGGCGATGAGGTCATCGTCCAGTCCGCGGTGCATCCCTATGCCTGCGTGCCCATTGTGGGCTGTGGGGCCATTCCGGTTTTTGCCGATATCGACCCCCTCACCCTCACCCTGGATCCGGCGGATGTGGAGCGCCGGATCACGCCCCGCACACGGGCACTTTTCGTCGTCCATTTCAAGGGCATGGCGGCAGACATGGACGCCCTGCTGGACCTTGCCCGCCGCCACGATCTGAAGGTGGTAGAGGACAATTGCGTGTCGCAGGGAACGCGGCATCGGGGCCGCATGTGTGGCAGTTTGGGGGATGCGGCCGGGATCAGCTTTCAGGATGGCAAGATGACCTCTGGAGGTGAGGGGGGTATTTTCATCACCGACGACGAGGAGTGTTACCAGCGCGCTGCGACTCTGGGCCATTACGAGCGCCTGGGGGATTTTCCGAATCCCCAGTATCGCGGTGTATCCGGGTTTTGCTTTGGCGAGAAGTACCGCATGGCCACGCTCACTGCGGCCATCGGCTGCGTGCAGATGCG
>CAXFTV010000152.1:0-8576 GCA_964005845.1 uncultured bacterium | reverse complement strand
GTAGATGCCATAGATGATATGGTGGAGCGAATCGGCATCGACCACGTAGCTTTCGGCTCCGATTTCACCCAGGACCAACCGACCTCATTCTGGCGCTACATCGGTTCCCAGCAAGGTACCAAGTACCCGGCTATTTTTACCCGCCGGGGAATCCGCTACGATCTTATTGACCTCTACCCGACCGACCTCGAAACCCCTGACAAGCTGCCCAACCTGGCCGCGGCACTGGACAAACGGGGCTATAGCAGCGAGGACATTGGCAAAATCCTGGGACTCAACTGGCTGCGGCTTTTTGGCGATGTCTGGAAGGCCTAAAAAAGCGCTGAAAAACAACTCAAAATGCGCTGTGCCACGCCCCCGAATGACCTATGGGAAAGTGGTAAGGCCCTGAACCCCACAAGTCCGAAAAAAAACTATGCCCCCGAATGCACCGCTAACGATCCTGATAATCGCCGAGCAGAGTATGGCCCGCAAAACCCTGCGCCGCATGCTCGAATACTATAAGCTGGAGGTGCTGGAAGGCGCCGATGCGCGCAAGGGCGTGGAAATATTCAATCGCGAGCACCAGCGCATCGGCCTGATTCTCCTGGACGCAAATCTAAGCGGCATAGCTACCACTAAGATGTTGCGCGTTTTGCGCACCATCGATGCAGCGGCAAAAATAGCTCTTTGCACCGAAGAATCGGCCGCTGAAACAAGGGGCCGGCAGGACTACGGCGAACTGGTGGGCGTCCTCAAAAAACCCATACGCACCGATCGCCTGCTGGCCATTGTGCGCAAAGCCATGGGCCTTTCATAAGAACCGGTCTAAATCTGCTGCGGGCCGGGGCCGGCCAGCAGATGTGGCATTGTCTATCTTTTGGGGCTAAGAGGCGGCAAAGACAGTGGCCGTCTACGCTTGTTCAATTTACCCCAAGAGGCCTTCCTTCTGCAGAATATCCCCGGCAATGGCATAGGTAGTGCCGTGCATGGCAATGACCACCAGCCCCAGACCGGCTGCCAGATAACCACCCATATAGAGATTGGGAATATCCAATGATTCATAGTTGTGCGGATGGGTCCGCACCTGGTGCAATTGGAAGCGATAGTTGTCGTATTGCTCATGCAATTGCAAACGCGGGAACCCCTTGAAGAGGGAGTAGTCGACGACGCCGCCGATCTCCTTGACGACGTGGTCCGCCTCCAGCACCTGCTCGCGTCCCGCGCTCTCCACCCTCACCAAGCCCCCTCTTTCCCCCTGCTCGATTTTTGTTAAGCACGTTCGATAAAGCGTCTCCAGACGGCCCGAACGACTCTCCAGAATCTCCGCGATGCGAGCGTAGTATGGCAGACCATAGCGGCTGTCCTCAATTAGGCGCCAGTGCTGCTCGGGAGCCTGGCGCATGATATAAGAGACCTGCTTGCCGGCATCGTGCAACTCGGTAGCGGCCCAATCGGCCGAGCGCCCTCCCCCTACCACCAGAACCCGTTCTCCGGGAAAATCTTCCGGGGCCTTGTAGGAGTTAGAGACAAAAGGCAGATCCTCTCCCGGCACCTCAAGACGTCGAAGAATACAGCGCTGGCCTGTGGCGTAGACCAGATATTTGCAAGTGTAGTGGTGAATTGTTGTACCACCGACTTCACGACTGGTCACCAGAAAGCCCTTTGGGTGCGGCTCGATCTGCGTCACCTCTTCGCCGGTGCGAATGTGTGCCTGCTGCTCAAAGCGGGAGGGAACCCGGTGGTAATAATCGATCAGGTGCCGCTTGCCGATCAGGGCATTTACGTCCAGATCTATTCCCTGTTCCTGCACGTGCTGCGCCAGCGGGTAGAAGGCGAACTCCATCCACTGGCCCGGCGACAGGGTCAACATGTTCTGGGGGACGTTGTTCCACAACCCGCCAACTTTTTCACGCGTGAGCAACAGATAGTCCAGCGGCGGCGCGGGACGAAATTCCAGCGCGATCTGCGCCATTTCCTCGAAGAGCTGGCGCGAGTGGTGCAGCAGGCGGAACAGATCTACCGGTGGCAAATTGGCCTGCACCAACTCCCTGAAATTCAACCCCAGGAGCGTCCCCTGCATCGGACTCAGGTAATCTGCCAGCGTTTTGTAGCGCTTACTGAACATCCGGCTACCGCGGTAATAGGGATGCCAGCCTCCCAAAACCACAGCCAGAGGTAAGCCAGCTGGCCCCCCACCCACGATGATTGCCCGGCGATGTTCTGGATTCACCTTCTCACTCCACCCCAGCCGCCCAGGTATTGCCTCCGGCTCTGACCCTTTTGTCTTCCTTGAAAAACTCGGCTCCGTGGGCACCCCCTCCTACCCTCCCGATCACCTCCAGCGTATGCCCCATCTCTTCCAGGCCTTCGACAATCTCGGGTTCCATACCTTTTAACACTTCGATCGGCTCCTCGGCGGTCACGTGCATGCGGGGCGCAGTAGCGACCTGATGTGCTCCGGCACCATTATCCACCATTAAGTGCGCCATGCGCGGGGCCACGCTGATAATGCGACGCCCACCGGGCATGCCCAGGGCCACATCCCGATCGGGCAGACGCAAAATCATGGTTGCCGTGTTGTTGAGCGGCCGCTTACCCGGGGCCACAGAATTTTTGCGCCCCGGTCGGGGATCCAGTCGGCACATGCCGTGTCCCAGCAACACACCCGTCCCCGGAACCACGACAAAGGAACCAAAGCCCCCCCCCTGGGTGATGGTGATCGACACAACATTGCCCTCTGTATCGGCCGTGGATACGTGCAGGGTCTCTGCCATAGGCTTGCCGGAATGCCCCTGCTGCAAACGGTCCACATGCTGCGGAAATTGGCGCAGACTTTCCACCCGGCCAGCCGCATATTCTTTGCTCAGCAGACGCTCTATGGGCACCTCCACGAAATCGGGATCACCCAGGTAGTGAAGACGGTCGCGCCAGGCCAGCTTCAAAATTTCGGCCAGACGGTGCCAGTAATACACCTCGCTGTCGGAAAGGGACTCAAAGCACTCCAGCATTTGCAAAATCTGCAGTGCCGAAAGACACCCATTGGGCAATACCGGACCGTAGATTTGCGCATCCCGGTAGGACACCCCATGAGGATCGCCCAGACGCACCTGGTAATTCGCCATGTCCTCCCTGCTCAATAAGCCACCACCCCCCTGGATATAATCCGCTATCCGGCGCCCCAATTCGCCATCGTAGAAATCCCGCCAGCCGGCACTCGAGAGGCGCTCCAGGGTCTTTTCCATATCCGGCCGGTGCCAGATGTCCTCTGGTCGGGGCACTTTTCCGGCCGGCATAAAATGGTGTGCCATGGGCTCGAAACCGCGGATCATTCCCTCCTGTTGCTGCAGTGCGTTCGCCAGGCCTTCTCCATAGGGGAAACCATCCGCCAGTAATTTCTGCGCCGGGGCCACGATCGCCGGCCACTCCAGGCGCCCCCACTTCTCCCACAGCGTCCCCATACCGGCCAACTGCCCCGGCACGCCCACGGCCAGGGGGCCGTAGACATTGGCATTGTCCCGCACGCTGCATTCGTATTCGCCTTCGTTTATGGGACCTGAGGGATAGCGCGCGGGCAGTATCTGGTACATATCTTCCCGCGCCGCCGACGGCGCCACCGAATTGGCATCCAGGGACCAGATCTTCCCGCTCTTGCCTTCCAGTACCACGGCACACGCCAGATATCCCCCCACCCCAGTGGCTTGCGGCGCCAACATGCAGCAAGCCAAACTAGTAGCGGCAGCCGCATCCATTGCGTTGCCACCGTCCTGCAAAATTCGCGCCCCCACCCGAGCGGCTTCTGGAGGACCGGCCGCCACTGCCCCTCTGGATGACTGAACCTCATACCCTTCGATCATTGGCAAGCTCCAAGAGAGGAAAAATTCATCAGGGCAGAAAGGCTCCCGCCTGCTCCAACTTTTCCGGCAAATAGGTATTTATGACGTGATTGAGGTCGTGTACAGCAAAAGCTTGCTGCTCGGCGCGATAACCGGACTTTTTAAGCTGTAGCAGGGCATCCTGCCACTTCTTATAATGCTGCACGAAGGGATCGTTGCGCAGCGCGTCGTCGATGCGTTTGATATCCACCTCGCTCAACTTGTGTGTCGGCAGCCCATAGTTTTCGATATCATCCGGCGTCACTCCCAGGAAGCGCGCCTTGGGCACACAGAAAAATTCGTTGATATGCGCCGCATTCCCCGAACCAACTTTGAGAGTGCGATAAATATTGCAAATTCCATAGGGGTCGCAGTCCACAAAGGCATAGACCGGGATGTCCAGTCCGTCCGCCAAGCGGCGGATGAACCGCCGCGTTGCCCGCGTTGGCACTCCCCCCATGGAAATGAGAATGCAGTTGGCCTCGCGCCAGTAGTTGTGCTTTACCAGGCGCTGGAACATGCCCGCGGTTTCAATTGCCAGCACGAAGCTGGCATCTGATTCGAAGCGCAAATCTTCGACCGATATGGGGATTGAATAAGCACCGGACCCAAAGCGCGTACAGTCGATCGGAATCTCCTCGCCACTATCGCGATCGTGATCTACCACCATCAAGTTGCCGGCAACCTCGCCACCCTTTTCCTCGGGCACAAAACCCAGTTGCTCGCGGTTTACCAGGAACAGGGCTTCGACATCGTCCAGCACCGTGTCCGACTCGGTCTGATCGCCAAAGCCGACCTCCTCGCCCCAACCCTTGGCGACGTAGTAGGCCTCGCGCTTAGTGGCGATATCGTCGGTTTCTATCAAGTTCTTGGATAGGGCGATCATCTTGAGCGATTGGGCGAAGGTCTTTACCGTTGAAACGGCCAGGGTGCGCTCCTTGGTTTTGCGCCCCATTTCAAAAAAACCGGTCTTGGCATCGAACTTCACGTTGCTCAGATTGCGCAGAGGAAATCTCATCGACGGTTTCTGCCGTTTCAGAATCTTGTCGCGGATACTTCTGGCTTCTTTCTCGATTTGATTGAGCAACCGGTTCACGAGCGGCTCCTCTCTAAAATGATTTGCAAGTCATCCGCGACCTGCCGTGTCGCCTCCGGGGTGTCTCCGTTAATTTCCTGCAAAGCCTCGGCAATATGGCCAATGTACTGCTGGATATAGGATTTTTTGCGCTCGGCTTCGGCCGCGCGCCGCTGCCGCCCTATGTGCTCGGCCACCCGACGGCCGCACTCCTGCAGTGCCAGGCGGATCTCCTTCATAATTTCGGGATAGTGAGCTATGGCCTCCTTGCTCTCCGAAGTAAAGGGCACCCACACCGAAGCCAGGTGCACTACAACGGCGAGCGGCCCACTGGGCAGCGCCCCACTGCTCTGGCTTATGCGGTAATTGCGCCAGTCGGTGTCGACCAATGTTCGGGTAATGGCACAGGCGGCTTGTTGGTAGAGCAAGGGCACCCGGTTGGCAAAACGCATCAGGCTAAGGGCGCCCTCGGGTTCGATATCTCCACCGAAAGCCATGGCTACCTCGACCTGAAAAGGATTGCCACGATAAACCGCCGGAGGCCGCGTCGCCGAGGTATAAAAGGCCGCGTTGAGACTTTGCTTCAAACTGCTCAAAAGCAATTCCTCGCCGATCGGCACGATGCAATCCGTCGGCGGTTTCATCAACTTGGTCTGATCTATCGCCTTGAAGAGTTGATCGCTTTCCTCGCGTGCGATATTGCGGGGACGAGCGTTGGCACTGAGTTCCGCCCTGGCACAGATTTCCTTGGCCACCCGCACCGATACGCGCGAAAATTCCTGGGTCATAAACCCCTGCAGGGTGCGGTGCTGAGTGGCCTGCAGCATCTTCATCAACACGCCCAGTTCGATACCGTGCGGATGGGGTTTGACTTCGAGCGGTTCAGGGGGCAGTTCGGCTGCAGTATTCTCGTACACAGTTTCCCTGCCATCGGGAGCACTGTAGATCAATCTGAGGTGGGGATTGGCCAGGGCAGTCTGCCTCAGGTACTCGTCTACAGACTGGCGCCCACGCAGGTAGCGAGCCTCCATTTCGATCTCTACCACGGTGCCCCGCGGACTATCCCACTCGATGGCTTCCTCGCGCACGATCTCGGGTTTGTTGCGGGTCGTGTTGATCTGGATCTCGTAGAGATGCGCCGCCCGCCCCGCTTTGGTACGCGAAATGATCTGAGCAGGTTTGCCGGTAGTCAACTGGCCGTACATGCTGGCGGCGGAAATGCCTATCCCCTGTTGGCCGCGCGACATCTTGAGCCGGTGGAATTTGGAGCCATAGAGCAGCTTGCCAAAAATATTGGGCACCTGACTCTTAACGATTCCCGGACCGTTATCCTCCACCCGAATGAGGTAGCGATCCTCGTCAATCTGTTTTATGTCGACTTTGATCTCGGGCAGAAAACCCGCCTCTTCACAGGCGTCAAGACTGTTGTCCACGGCCTCTTTAATCCCGGTCAGCAGGGCCCGACGCGGATTGTCGAAGCCCAGCAAATGGCGATTGCGACTGAAAAATTCGGAGACAGAAATTTCGCGCTGCTGGCTAGCCATGATCTGGGCCGTGGCGCGTCCATTTCTGGAGGACCTAGAACGGGCAGCTTCTTCCTTGGGCAACAACTCCAACTGGCTGGAATCAGCTTGATCGGTCATGGAATTTCCTTGAATATAATTGCTAAAACACATCCCCTGGGAGGCACTGAACGCCGGACGGATAAGCGACCAAGAAATCGCTGGGCAGGCGCAGAAATAACATGTTGGGGATAGAAGATTGGTTAAAATCTTACCATAAAAAAGACCCCTTGTCAACAGCGATTTAAACCCCTATCTCTCTCCTTTTTCCATGCCCTTGATGGCATTGCCATTGTGGGTTAAAATTTAACGACGAAACGCGCTAGACAAATCGAGGCTCGAGAGCGGAGAGCTACTTTTCGTTCCGGCGTTTTGTCGAAGTGGAACGGTGAAAAAGGCGGAGGTTTAGCTAGTGAACAGCAAGCAGATGGTCCCCGAGGATGCCAAAATCTGGCTCGCTCGTCCCTCCCACTGCCGCCCACGGACTCGGCCCAATACCGGCAATTCATGCAGATGAAACTCAAAGGATCGGGCGCCAATATTGCCCTGCTGCTGGCCAGCTTGCTGTTGTGCGTCCTTGCTTGCGAAACTTTCTTCTACTTCCTCAACAAGACCACTGCGGCCTATCCCGTCGTCTTTTTCAAAACCGAAGATCCAAACCTCAGACTGTGGTGTTACGATGATCACTTTTCGGGGACCCCCGACTGGTACCTGCGCCACGAACATCCCTTTGAAACACTGGACTACGCCGGCAATATCGACGACGATCCCTCCATTGATGGCCTTGAACCGGATCAGGTGCCCAATGCAATCGAGGTCCGCAGCAATGCAAACGGCTTCCGCGAGCGCTCTCTGTCCGACTTGCAAAAAAAGGGCGCCGACGCAAAAGTCGTCCTGCTGGTAGGAGATTCCTTTTGTTTCGGTCAGGGCGTCCGCTCCGAAGATCGCTTTTCAAATATACTTGAGACCAAGCTCAACGCTGCCCCGGACAAAGCCTCGGGCCAGAAGTACATGCTGCTCAACCACTGCAAAGCGGGTATAAACATCCGCAAAATCGCCAGGGTGATGGAGCGCTCAATCGAGAAATATCCCCAGGTCCAGCAGGTCGTATACTCATTTACCTTGAACGATCCGGTCATGACTCGGGAGGTTTACGCGATGCAGAAGTACATCAACGACTTCCTCCACCTGCGTCAGATCCACCTCTCCGAACATTTCCGTTTTATCAACCACTTGCCCAGCCCCACACTTTACTGGCTCACCGGAAGAATGGTCCAAAATCAGGTCTCCCGAGAGACCATAGACTGGTACAAACAGATGTATGCCGATAATTCTGGATGGCGCCTCACGCAGAAGGTACTGCGCGATATGCACGCATTTTGCGCCGCGAAAAACATCGATTTTTCGCTGCTGGTTTTTCCCATATATTATCGCCTCGCAGACTACCCCCTCGAAGAGGTCCACCTCACCCTGGAGCAATTCGCCCGAGAAAAGGACATCTACCACCTCGACCTGCTGGAGATCTTCGCCGGCAAAAACGAGTTGGACTACTGGGTCCATCCCAGAGATTTTCATCCCAACAACCGCGCCCATCGGGAAGTGGCGGAATTTCTTTTCGCCACCATGGCCTGGTAGGAGAAAACATTGAAAAAGCTACTCATCGCCACACTTTCAATCCTGCCTATTTCCATCCCCTATGCCCAAGGACCGCCCCAGTTGGAAAATTCCCCGCCCGGCCAGGTCTTCCTGACGCCGCAGATAGATCTGAAACTGCGGCCAGTACCGCTGCTCGTGCCAGATAAATTCAAGGGCCAGGTGCCAGAGGGCGAAATGCTGCAGTTGCCGCCGGGCTTTGCAGCCAGTGTTTTTGCCCTCACCGAGCTGGTGGGGCCCCGCTTCATGGCCTGGAGCCCCGAGGGCGTTCTGCACGTGGCCAATATGAAGGTAGAGGGCAGTGAATGGGCCCCCAGGCACGACACCAGTACGCCACCAGCCAGAGACCAGATGTTCGCCCAGATCGTGGCGCTGCCAGACCGCGACGGCGACGGCGTCGCCGATACCACCCTGGTCGTAGCCGCGAATCTG
>CAXFTV010000151.1:0-5360 GCA_964005845.1 uncultured bacterium | reverse complement strand
CGCCGGTTAGCATTGCGGCCCCCCGGTTGCTTTTGAGAGCATAAAGCAATTTGGCGTAAACTTCGAGGATACTGGGTGATTTATATAAGAATCTGGGATCGGGCGTATTTTCGAAAGGTTTTTCTATTAACCCCCAATGTTTTTCGTACAAGAGAATAACCTCCACTTTGCAAGCGGGGGAAAAGGGGGAGGAAATATCTGGTTTCCGCTTGTGGGTTTGATTAAAGAATACCTTCCTAACTTTTTATTGTCAAGCATGTTGCGCGATGCGCAGAGATCCCCTGGGAATGCTCAAAGAAGGTTTCGCAAAAAAGAGGAACTGCCAATTCCCATTGTTGCGGACGATCCTCTCACAGGCAGGTTGCGCGCCTGTGAGAGGGTGTCTGTATGCATCTGGATAGATCCTCGGTGGGGGGTGGTAGAAAGAAAAAAAAATGGCTCCATCTCCTTGATAAAATTATGCTTGACAAGCCTCTCGAAGGGGGGGTATAATGGAGGGGTGGTGGAAAAGGGTGGAATCAGGTCGGCTGGCAAAGGCTCGTTGATAAAAAATGCAGTTTCTTGGTGAATATGATGTCCCCGTCGATGCTAAGGGGCGCGTTTTTGTACCGGCGGAATTTCGCAAAAAATTGCCGCCTGTGGCAGCAGAGACTTTTGTGGTAGTGCGAGGTTTTGATCGTTGTCTGACGGCATACCCGCAAAACGCCTGGGAAGAAACTGCAGATAAAATTCTGCGCCTGCCCCAAACAGAGAGAAATGTGCGGGTTTTTATTCGGGGCATGCTTTCCCAGGCCGCGGAAGTCAGGCTCGATCGTCAGGGACGTGCCAGCATACCGCGGAAGTTGCTGGCCCGGGTAGGTATTGCCGATAGTATGGTAATTATCGGGGCCCTGGACAAACTTGAGTTTTGGAACCCCGATGATTGGAAGCAATTTATGCAAGAGGCCGATCCAGCGCTCGAAGGGGTGGCGGAAAAGTTCGATCTTTAGGCAGGTATTTGACCGAAGGGCCAATGAGTTATCACGTTCCAGTAATGGTCGATGAAGTAGTGCGCGGATTGGTCACCGATCCCCGGGGAATTTACCTCGATGCCACAGTCGGTGGGGGTGGGCATGGCAAGGCGATCTTACAGAGTTTGCAACCAGCCGGTCGTTTGGTTGCCATTGATCGGGATGCAGAGGCCGTGCGGTTTGCGCGGCGGGTTTTCGCGGACTGGAGCAATCAGGCCGAAGTCCTGCACGCCGGGTTCGCCGCCCTGGGGTCCTTGCTAAAACAGAGAAAAATAGAAGCGGTTCATGGGATGTTATTTGATCTAGGTGTTTCCTCGCATCAGATCGATGAGCCGGCGCGGGGCTTTAGCTACCGGGAGGAGGGTCCTCTTGACATGCGCATGGATAGGCGACAAGGGGTTGCAGCAGCAGATATATTGAATGTGAGTTCAGAGGCGGATCTGGCGCATATAATTAAGAAATACGGCGAAGAATTTCAGGCGCGGCGGATTGCCCGGTCGATTTGCCAACTTCGTCGGCGCGGGGAACTGGAGACTACGGCAGATTTGAGAAAGGCGGTGGAAGCCACGGGCCCGCGCCATTTGGGCAAGACGCTGGCACGGGTGTTTCAGGCATTCCGCATAGCAGTCAACGGCGAATTAGAGCAACTCGAAAAAGGTCTTGAGACAATAGTCGATTGCCTGATTCCAGGAGGGCGACTGGCGGTCATAGCCTACCACTCTCTTGAAGATCGCCTGGTTAAAACTAGATTGGCCGAACTGGTAAGGGGTTGTATTTGTCCGCCTGGTTTTCCCGTGTGCGGCTGCGGAAAAAAACCACAGTTCAAATCTACACTCCGCAAAGCCCAACGGGCGGGCGAAGAAGAGGTGCGGGCCAATCGCCGTTCCCGCAGTGCCATTCTGCGAATTTACGAAAAGATATGAGCCCGGTATGTTGAAGGGGGAAAATAAACGCACCAGGTTTGCCTCGCATCGAAGTTATGTCTTTCTGGTCGTTTTTTTGGTGGCCGCCACGGTGCTGTATACCTGGAAAAAAGTTGAGACAGCCAGCGTAGCCAAGCGCATAAACAATGCTGAGATCCAGGCTGCTAAATTGATTGAAGAACGGGCTAAGTTAACGGCCTTGGTCGCAGTTAAAAAAAAACCTGGAAACATAAAAAAAATAGCTGAAAAGGAATTGAACATGGTGTATCCCGCCGGCAAGGTAGTCGATTTTATTGTCGAGGCTCCACCATCCAAGGGCGCAGAATGAATAGGAATTTACAAGGGGATCGAGAGATTCTGGCACGTCGGCGCCTCCGCTGGGTCATGGGCGTGGGTGCCGTGGCCTGGCTGTTACTGGTGGTCCGTCTAGTCCAGGTACAGGGTCTTCAGCACCAAGAGTACGCGGCCCGGGCCAAGAACCAATACCAACGCTTGGTTGAATTGAAGGCCAGCCGGGGAAGCATTTTCGATCGCAGGGGCAGAGAACTGGCGGTCGATATCAAGGCCACATCCTTTGTGGGGGATCCAAGGCTGATCGAGCAGCCGCAGCAGGTCGCGCGCCATTTTGGCAAATTCAGCAAGCAGGATGATCAATCCCTGGTGCGTCAACTCAAGAGTTCGCGTCGCTTCGTCTACCTGGCGCGCCAATTGTTAGATGATGACCTGGTCCAGGCCCGTAACCAGCGGTTTCGCGGAGTATCCGAATATCTCGAAACCAAACGGCATTATCCATATGGCAGTTTGGCTGGCCAGCTCTTGGGGCATACCAATATAGACAACCTGGGGCGGGAAGGAGTTGAACGGGCTTTCGACGAGTTGCTCAGAGAAACCAATGGCAGTGTCCTCTCTTACGTAGATGCGCGGGGACAGCAGGTACCCGGCTTGCAAAGAGACCGCCAGAAGCCCCAGAATGGTGGCAGCCTGATTCTGACAATAGATGCTGTGTACCAGGATATTCTCGAGGAAGAATTGGCGCACGGAGTGCAGAGTTCGGGAGCCGAAAGTGGACTGGGAGTAATCTCTAACCCCAAGACGGGCGAAATCTTGGCTATGGCCAATGTCCCGCTTTACAATCCCAACAAACCGGGCCAGGCCAAGGCCCGTCTGCGGCGCAATCGCACTCTCACCGACCCTTTTGAGCCAGGGTCCACTTTCAAGGTTATTGCAGCAGCAGCCGTTTTGGAAGATGAATTGGCCGCCAGTGATGAAAGAGTTTTCTGCGAGGATGGCAAATTGATTCTCGATAATGGTGAAGTTATTCGCGATGCCCATCCGTACGGCTTGTTAACTTATCGGGAGGTGCTGGAAAAATCGAGTAATATTGGCATTATCAAATTTACGCGCCGGCTCAAGCGCAAGCGTTTTTATGAGTATATCCGCAATTTTGGTTTTGGCATTCGCAGTGGCCTTGGATTACCAGCGGAGAGTGCGGGATTGCTCGAGCACGCTAGAAATTGGTCGGAACGTTCTCTGGAAACGATAGCAATGGGACAAGAAGTGGCTACCACCTCTATCCAACTGGTGCAGGCCTTTGGCGCGATTGCCAACGGCGGCATGCTTTTGGCACCCCGGGTCTTGAAAGCGACTCTGGGAGCTAGCGGGGAAGTAATAGCCCGGACACCACCCCAGCCTATTCGCCGGGTGGTATCGGAGGCTACGGCCGCCGAATTGAGAAACATTCTCGCGGGTGCAGTAAGCAATGGCACCGGTCGTCGGGCCCAAATAGAGGGTTTGGCCGTGGCTGGAAAGACGGGTACCGCGCAGCGAGTAGCCGCCGATGGCAATGGATATGATCCAGATGCAAACGTGGTATCATTCATAGGCTTCCTGCCAGCGGACAATCCCGAATTACTTTGTCTCGTAGTAATCGACAATCCGCTCAGAGGCAAGTGGGGGGGACACACAGCCGCTCCTGTCTTCAAGCGCATCATGGAGCGCATCGCCTATCTTGCTACCGACTTGCTCGTCGTCCGTCCCCAGGTGGCAGCCCCTGGCGATACGAATGGCCTGGTGCTGCCCGATCTGCGCGGGACCACGCGGCATGTGGCCGGATTCCAGGCAGAACTGCGTGGATTGTCGGCCGAGTTTTTGGGCGAAGGAGATGTCGTCGTGCAACAGGAGCCGGCACCCGGCGCAATGCGCAAGGAGGGCTCTCAAATCGCCTTCAAGATGGGGAAGATCGCGAATATAGCCGAGCAGACAGCTGCTAGGTCGGAAGATATCCCTTTGCGCCAGATACTGTTACTGCGCCATCTAAGGGAGCGACATTTTACCAATGCGAATTAATAAAGAGGATTCAGAGTCTCTATGGACCTTCAGTGCTTATTGGATGTGCTGCCGAGCGTTCGCGTAAGAGGTACTACAGATATTTGTATTGGGCAAATAAAATGCGATTCCCGTCAGGTGGAGGCAGGAGATATCTTTGTCGCCATCCGCGGGGGTGAGGAACGGGATCGGCATCAATTCATCCCCGATGCCCTGGCCCGTAAGGCCAGTGCAATTGTTGCCGAGGACGATGTGCAAACCGGTTCCACAACGCTGATTTTAGTCGAGGATTGCCGTGCCGCACTGGCTCTGCTAGCGGCTCGTTATTACAATTATCCGGATAGGGAATTGCTCAATGTGGGGCTTACTGGAACCAATGGCAAAACTACCACGGCGTTTATGCTGCGACAGGTTTTAGATGCGGCTGGAATTAGTTGTGGCTATGTCGGCACGCTTGGTTGCCAGATTCGGGATAGGCTCGAAAAAACAGAAAATACGACACCTGAAGCAGTTAAATTACACGCTCTCCTCCGATCCATGATTGAGGCCGGCAAGCAGGCGGCGGTACTTGAGGTCTCCTCGCATGCCCTTGCCTTGCAGCGCGTGGCAGGTATGCAATTTCGCCTGGCGGTGTTCACCAACCTTACTCGAGATCACCTCAATTTCCACCAAACCGAAGAAAATTATATAAATGCAAAGGCCAAATTGTTCAAAGATTTAAATAATGCCTGGGGTGGTCGGGCGGTTGTGAATATTGATGATGCGGCAGCGCCAAAGATGTTGGAACATGTGGATGTACCGGTTTTTACATTTGGTTACAGCAAGGAGGCACAGGTTCGCTTGCTGCAGATGGAGGAAACAAGGGCGGGGATGGCCCTAGATATTCAGACTCCCGATGGAAAAATTCGAGTGCACACCCGGTTGACGGGAAGGTTTAATTGCCATAATGTATTGGCTACCGTAACAAGTGGTCTGGCGCTGGAGCTAGAGCCGCGGGCGATATGTCGTGGTATCGCCGCCCTGGCAAACGTACCCGGACGCTTTGAGCGCGTAGCGATGGGCCGTGAATTTGAAGTCATTGTGGACTATGCTCATACTCCTG
>CAXFTV010000150.1:0-5911 GCA_964005845.1 uncultured bacterium | reverse complement strand
TAATGCTACGATCGATGAAATTCTGCAGCCGGACGGCGAGTTGAGCGTGCGCGGGGTGCGCCTGCGCAATACCAAGACAGACGAAATCTGGGAGAAAGAGTGCCAGGGGGTGTTCATGGCTATCGGGCACGTTCCCAATACCCAGCTCTTCGAGGGCATTTTGGACATGGACGAGCAGGGCTATCTAATCACCAGACCGGATTCTACGGGCACCAATATTCCGGGGGTTTTCGCTTGCGGTGATGCTCAGGATCACGTGTACCGACAGGCCGTGACAGCGGCCGGCACCGGGTGCATGGCCGCGATCGAGGCCGAGCGCTTCCTGGCAGACTAGGGATTGCGGCCAAAGGAGGATTCTGGCGGCGACATTTTATGATGCTTGGAGCGCTTTGCTCGCCGCGCCATCCTGGTGGACCTTCGTCACTTACCTTCTGCTCCACCCATTGCCGTGCCGTTTCGCAGGCCTGCAAAAGTTCTTCCCGCCCTGGTTTCCTCTCTGTATTTGCGACATCTTGCCGGGCCATTATGCGGCGTAGGTTGTGCCCCCATCCAGGGGATAGATCGGCCGGCGCAAATTTTTGTAGTCGTAGCTGAACAGGTCCGGACTGTGTACGCCGGGAGTGTCGACCTCGATGATCTCGTGGGCCAGCGGGGTGAAGTCGGCGCGGAAGTGGACCGCGGATTTGAGCGCGATCAATTTGCGGTCGCGGGGCTCGATGCCGACGCTGCGGATGACCTCGGCATCAAAGGGCTGGAGGCGCTCTTCGGTCAGGATTATTTCGACGCCGCCAACCTGCAGGACCACGGTGCGGCCCATCTGCCCGAGCTTGCCACGGGCCATTGCGCCCTTGTACACTACTCTGCCATCGAAAATTCCTCTTACATAGCCTCGCAGTGCTACCGGTTCTCCGTGCAGGGGAAGGGTTTTGCCACCGACTTCCAGGTCTACCTTGTTGCCCACTCCCGCCTGGATGGCCTGCTCGACTGATTGTGGATCCGCAATGATGGCCACCACTGCGTCCTGGGCGTCGGCGGCGATGAGCGCGCGCAGGATGAAGGTGCCGTCGCAGGGACCACCGCCGCCCGGGTTATCGGCGCCTTCGGCGAGGATAAAGGGTCCCTCCGCGGTGCTGTTGGCGCGTTTCAGGGCTTCCTCGATTGGGATGTGATCGAGGGCGAATTTTTCCCGTCTGTCCCAGATATAACTAGCGCATTCCGCGGCGCACTGTTCGGCCAGTTGCCGGTCGTCGCTGGTGACTACCAGCACCGAAGCCCCGGCGTCGCGGATGTCGGCAAAGGGGAAACCCATGGATAGGGTGGCGCTCACTACGCCGGGTCGTTCTTCGAGTGCGTGCAGGTAGTCTATGGCCCCGGCCATTAGTGGTTTCATCGTGCACTGGGACGGGGGGCCGGTCAGCAAGGGTATCTGGCGATAGCTCATGGTGGGGCGCAGGTCTCCCCGCGCGATGTCGTAGATCACCCTGGCGGCTTCCAGGCCGCGCTCGTACATATCGGTGTGGGGGTAGGTGTCATAGCCGATGATCACATCGGCTTGTTGGGCCATCTCGGCGGTGATATTGGCGTGCAGGTCCAGGGTGGTGACGATCGGCAGATCGCCGACCAGCTGGCGCACGGCGCCGATCAGATCGCCTTCGGCGTCGGCGTGGTTTTGCGTCACCATGGCGCCGTGCAGATCGAGAAGGACCCCGTCTATTTTTCCGGCCCGGTTCAGGCGGTCGAGAAATTCCGCTTTGAGGTGCTCGTAGGCCTGTTGCTCGACGACCCCGGAGGGGGTCGCAAAGGTCCACAGCAGGGGCGCCAGGTCTATATCCAATTCGGCGCAGCGCTGGATATAACCTCCGGTCATGGTGCCGGTTCCCGCGAAGGTCGAGATTAGTTCGTCGCCGGTGTGGTAGGCAAGTTGTTTGAAATCATCGAGGGTAGTGGGCACGGAGGTGAAGGTGTTGGTTTCGTGCCCGATGCAGCCGGTTGCGATGCGCATGAATATTTCTCCTTGCTATAGTCTATGGGCAGTACTCCTGTTGCAGGGGGCGGTTTTGGTCGGGCATAAAAAGTAGTAGATCTCGTCCGGACCACAACCTTTTCCTGCAGAGGGAAAAGAAAAGGTCTTATTCTTGACACTGTGCAAATAGCTGTTTTCCTTTAAAAAAATAGCCTTCCGGCCAATGAATACGAGGGCGTCAAAACTGCGTGCAGGCACCTGTGAGGCTCGCGATGAGGCGTTGGAAAGGGGTATTCCCGGTGGAATATCGGGGCGGGTCTATTTTTTGGAAATCGTTCCCTTAGAAGAGGGAGCAACTGCAAAAACTTCACTAGGCGCGATTTTCTCAAACGCCATCTAGACGAGTTTGTACACCTGAAACCGAATGGAATGACCATGGGGAAGAGAAAAAACAAAAATGCCGGTTTGGTCTATTCGTCCGAGCAGGGCCGGATGTGCCCCGCCTGCGGCAAGGCCCTCACGCAGTGCAGTTGTCGTTCAAAAGGGGCAACTGTCCGGGGCGATGGAATCGTGCGGGTCGGGCGCTCGACCAAGGGTCGCAAGGGCAAGGGGGTTACGGTGATCAGCGGAATTCCCCTCGAAGGTGACGCGCTCCGGGAACTGGCGAAAGTCCTCAAGCAAAAATGCGGCAGTGGCGGCACCATAAAGGATGGGACAATCGAAATCCAGGGAGATCACCGCGATATGCTAGTGGCAGAACTGACGACTCGGGGTTATACTGCCAAAAGGTCGGGTGGATAAAGCGAACCCCAGAAAAGATTGTATGAACAAGTACGGTTTTGACCACCGGCCCGCAGTCCATAGGGCCTCGGCTGAGCCTGCCGCGGTTGCTAAACCGACCCTGCTCCGCGCCCTCCTCCTGGGCACCCTGGTCGTCGTTCTGATCTATGTCCGCTACCGCTTTTTGTGGTGGCCGCTCCATCCTCTCGGCCTGGCCATCTCGTCGGTGTGGATGGTCCGCTACATCGTCTTCTCCTTTGTCCTGGCCTGGTTTTGCAAATGGATGGTACTGCAGTATGGAGGCGTCAAATTGTACCGCGAGGTCCGGCCGTTTTTCGTCGGGCTCATCTTTGGCTTTTTTATCGGGGTCACCGTCTCCTTCATCGTGGATCTGATCTGGTTCCCGGACGCGGGTCACTCGATATGGGGCTAGACGCTGCAAATATTTCCTATTTGACCAGACCGGCATAGACCTCGCGCCCCTGGCGGAAGAGGTCTTTGACATCCTGGCGCTGCCGGTCGTCGTTGTAGCGTCCCACGGTATCGATCCACTTGAGGGATTCATCGATGGAATGCAGGAAAAAGCGCGCCGCATCCGCGCGCTGGGCCGGCGCTGGGCCGCAGCGGAAGTAGGTGGGGCTGGAGTGGGCGTAGAGAGACTGGTCGAAACTGTCGCGTGAGTTGCCCCACAGACGGGCGGCGATCCAGCCGTCGCGTTCTACCGCCAGCTGGTGGCGGAGTTCGCCCTCTCGCCGGCCTTCGGGCCATTCCTGGCCGTGTGCCACGGCGCCGTTGACCACCAGCTCGACCCGTTCGACCGGGTAGTGCGAGCGGAAGCTGACCGCGGCTTCCAGATTGCCGCCGCCGCTCAGGTCGATGCTGCTGCCCATCTCCTGGTCGTTTACCCGCAAATCGATGGCCGGTCCGTTGGTGATGAAGGTGCGTCCTGCTTTCATGCCCTCGATCCAGCTGGCGTAGGAGAATTCTTCCTGCGTGTGCACGTAGACCCGGTTGTTGGAACACACGAACCAGTCGGTGCCGGTGGAGGCCGGCAGCTGGATGCCGCAGTTGAGCAGTTTATACCATAGATCGTACTCCGGATCCATCCAGAACGGATCGAATAGATTAAAAGCATCCAGCTTACCCAGGGCTGCGGCCACGGGCGCTTCCATGCCGCGGCCGTTGTGGCACCAGATCACCACGCCGCCCTGGTCGCGGGTTTCGTCGCAGCAAAAGCACAGGGGCGGGTAGTCCGGGTCGAACTGGGCGGTGAGGGTATGGCCGCGGCTCACCGGTTGCACCAGGTTGCGGATGTTGAGGAACATGACGTGGCCGTAGCCGAAACCCCAGGGGGAATTCTCGCCGTAGTGGCGGTTTTCCTCCCCGATGTCGAGGACGTGGTGGGCGGTGGTGAATTCGTTCATCACACCGATCGGGTACTTGTTACTGGCGTAGGGCAGCTGGCGCCGGTCCAGCACACTGACCACGGTGACGTTGTAGCCCTCGACGCTACAGTCCACCTGCAGCCGCTGGTCCGGCTGGGTTTCTTTCTCGTCGTAGTGGATGTGGGTATTGCCCGGATACCAGAGATCTTCCTGGGGGTAATACCAGCGCTTGATGGGGATCTCGACGTCCACGGTGCCCTTCTCGGGCATTTCGACGACGACGCGGGCGGGTTCGTACTCGGTGCCGCGTTCGACCAGGACATCGGTGCGGCCGCGGCCGGCCTGGACTTCGAATTCGCCGTCGGAAAAAAAGAAGGGCGTGCCCGGGCCGCGTTTGAGCAGGGCTTCGGTAGGGTGGGAGAAGTTGCCCATGGCATTGAGCACATGGATTTTGGCATCGATTTTTTCGCCGGTGGCGGCGTCGATGATGGTGCCGTGCAGGAGTCCCATGATTTTCCTCTCAGTTTAGCTGGTAGGTTTCGTAGGGTTTTTCGCAGGGGTTGCCGCGGCTCACGTGCATGCGCCCGATCTCGGCCTCGATGATCACCGAGAACACGCTGGCCCAGAAGCCGTTGGTGGGGTGTTCGTTGGCGTGGCGGCAGATGGATTTGGGATAGTTCTCATGGTCTCTCAGGGCCGTTTTTACGTTTTCAATGCTCAGGGACCGGTCGCCCCTGCCCAAAATTTTTTCGATGCGCACTTTGCGCGGTTTGGACTGAATTAGCTCGGGGAAGTCGTCGTTGATCGGCACCAGGTCCGGGTGCAGGCAGTGGTTGGTGTGGACGACCAGCCCGGTGCCCTCGTCGCGCAGCACGTGGACATCGTCCACCGTTATTTCCAGATCGGCCGGTCCCTGGGGGGTGGTCAGAATGACATTGCCGGGGATGGCGCGCGCGGCCCGTCGCACCGTCTGTACGGCGTCGTCGAGGGTGGTGGTTTCGTAGATGGTGCGCACGGCGAAATAGTGCGGTACGCCCAGGCGCCGGCTGGGGGCGGGAAGGGTATTCATGCACATGCCGATGCCGCTGTCGTTGAGGCCGATATAGGCGATGAGGCCGGCCTGAGTGATGTTCATGAGAGCGGGTTTGTTCACGGGTCTGCGCGTCAGCACCACGGTGAAGGGATCCAGGGCCGGGTCGTTGTCCCAGTTTTGACCGACGATGGCGCTCTGGGCAGCGCTGGCCTGGCGCGTAGTCGAAAAGGAGGTGCAGCCGGCATCGGCATCGGGTTGTAGCTGGTTGCGGATCTGCAGCAGGACCATCTCCTCCAGGGAGATGCCGGCGCCTTCCTGCATACCGCGGAGCTCGGCGAGCAGGTCCGGGCTGTAGGCTTCGATATAGGGGATGCTGTCGCGGCACGTGGCCAGGGCATTTTCGCGCGATACGGGGATGGTTTTGTTGACCCGTTCGAGGGCGATGGCGGCAAAGCCGCGGATTTCTTCGCGCGCGGCTTCGCCGATCTGGCGGCCGATTTCCAGGTGGGTGCCACTCACTTCGATTTCGCGATAGCGGGTTGTCATTGGGGCATACCTCCAGTTCAATGAAATATTCAGCTTCTCACGCTGAGGACGACTTTGCCGATATTGCGGTTTTGCGCCAGGATTTCATGGGCTTCCTCAGCCCGGGCAATGGGCAGGGTGGTATCGATGACGGGTTTGATAATGCCTGCGTTCAGCAGGGGCCAGAAGCGCTTGTTGAACTGCCCTGCGATGGCCACTTTTTCT
>CAXFTV010000149.1:0-10385 GCA_964005845.1 uncultured bacterium | reverse complement strand
TGGCGGGAAAACCCATACGGCTGCGCTTTGTTTTGCGCGACTGCAAGCTATACGCGTTTCAGTTCACCGCTGCCTAGCCGCACGCCCGGTTGAGCCGGGACGGAGGAGCCAATGCAGCCGGCTGCCCGATTAATTCCAGGGGCGGCAATACCAGGTGGGTCGCCCCATTCGACCAGGGCGTTTAAAGAAGTCTTAAAATTCGCTCTGCGGCCCGAGCGCGAGCGGTCTAGGCGAGGCGCCTGAATCCGCTACGAGAACGCGTGCAAGCCACACTATTCCCGCAAAAAAATAGCGTTGTATGCCAAGATCAATTTGAGGTGATCCGCGTCGATCAAGCGCCACCGACCCGCCGCTTAGCGCACAAAGTAAAAGTGCCCCATTTTTCTTTTGGGTCGGGCTTCGGGCTTTCCATAAAGAACGATATCCACGAATCCTTTTGTAGAGAAAATAGGTTTTAGGTCGATATCCCATCCGCTTTCGCTGTTCCACTCATCGCCTAAAAGATTTTCCATCACGATAGTATTGCCACCAACCAGAACAGGTGTTTCCAGGTTCAGGTCGAGAAGCGCTCTGGCATGGAGATCAAATTGGCTAATAGAACACGATTTCAGGGTGATATGTCCAGAATTGTGAGGGCGTGGGGCCAGTTCATTGACATAGAGCGTTTCCTCATCACTTTCGTCTAAAACCACAAAAAATTCAACGGTGAGGAGACCGACCACTTCCAGCTTGGTTGCCAAATTCTCTGCTATTTTTCTGGCTTCGTCTTGTACAAAAGAAGAGATCTTTGCAGGTTGTTGTGTTTGGAATAAGATACCATCTTTGTGCACGTTCTCGAAAATGGGAAAACTAACACATTGACCTTTTTTATTTCTAGAGACTATGCAGCTCACTTCGCACTTTAAGTCAACTGCTTTTTCCAAGATAAATTCGGCTTTGGGGAGTTCGGGTAGGACTTTATTGAGAGATAACTCATCTTTTAAAAAATACTGGCCCTTACCGTCATAACCACCAGTCGTTGTCTTGAGGATACACGGATAGGATAATGTACGTGCTTCTAGGGCAAGCTGAGATATTTCTGAGATCTTTGCAAACGGAACCACTGGGTGTCCTAAGTTTTGCACTCCCTTTTTTTCCAGGATTCTGTTTTGGGTAATGGCGAGAATCTTCTCACTGGGGTATAAAGCGGTTTCGCTTTTTGCCTGGACATCTTCTAATAGGTCAACTGATACGTTTTCGAATTCGTAGGTGACCACATCGCACTTGTTGAAAAATTGCACCAGCTTTTCCGCATCTGTCCAGCTGTCGCAAGTGGCTTCATTGCAGGTTTTAAAGGCGGGGGATTCGGGGTTGGGGTCGTAGACGTTAACGGTGGCGCCGTAACGTTGTAGGGATTGCGCGAGGAGAAGGCCCAGCTGGCCTCCTCCCAGGATACCAACTATTTTCATTATCGCTTACCTTTACTTTGATTTTGGACGTCTGCGGTCATTTTGGCGACTTTTTCTTTATAGCTGGCGCGCAGGACTTCCAGCTTTTGAGAAAGAGCTTCGTCTTCTACGGCTAGTATTTGCGCTGCAAATAGGCCAGCATTTTCAGCTCCCGCATCACCGATGGAGAAAGTAGCCGTGGGCACTCCTCCTGGCATCTGTACGATGGAGAGAAGACTGTCCACGCCATTCAGTGTGCGCGACTTCACGGGAACCCCTAAAACGGGAATAGTGGTTAGGGCAGACACCATTCCGGGAAGGTGGGCGGCTCCGCCCGCACCTGCAATAATACATTTTAAGCCGCGTTCTTTGGCCGTTTTTGCATAATCGTACATGCGTTCTGGGGTGCGGTGGGCGCTCACGACCTCTATTTCATAGGAGACTTCCAGTTCCTTTAAGACCTGTTCCGCTTTTTCAAGCGTTGGATAGTCAGAGGAACTCCCCATGATAATGCCAACTTTTACACTCATGATAAAGTTAACTCCTAAGCTGAGTCATGTGGAATATTAGGGTACCCTAATATTTGAGCGTGTCTGTTCTGGTACTTTCCGTCAAAATCAGGAAATGCAAAACCCGTTGTACTGGAGGTGAGGATTTTCTCGTCCGGCAGCGATTGGGGCCATGATATCCAACATATTTTCAATGTTTAAAAAACGCTAGGCTGTCGGCCCCTAGGTGGTTTCGCATCTCTTCTAGGCCCGCTTTTTGCGCGAGAAGTCCCTGCCTTTGGGGCGTGTCAATGGCGCAGCGACAAGAGTAAAGTATAGGAGGTTCAAAAGCCATTTTCAAGTTGTATACTGAGCGCCATCGCCAAAAAATAGACGTCCAGTTGGGCGCCCTGCCCGCCCCGGTGCTCTTCGATCGCCAGGGCCGCGACCTCTATTTCTTCCTCTACGCCAAGTCGAAGACTGGCCGCCGAGCTTCTTCCAGGTCGAACGCGAGGGCGATTTGGCCGTTGAATTCACCAATGCAGAGACGAGTTGGCGCTGGAATATGCCGGGGATCGCCGTCGATGGACCGCTGCCGGGCGAGCTATTGGCCCGAAACAGAACTGCGGCGCGGCGAAGACATCCTCGGGGCGCCAGCGGTCAGAGCCGTCGGGGAAAGGGATATCCTTGACCGAAACGCTTAAAAATCCCTTAATTACTTAGCTTGACCGGGGAGGCCGCGATGCCCAATGGCCCAATGCGCGTCCTCGCCGCTCGGAGTCGACCGCCCGGTCGGCCCCGTTTAACATCTGCTAATGCTGGAGGGTCAGCCATGACGACAACATCGTTTCACAAATCGGCGGAATGGAAAACCGGCCTCAGATCCTACTTCGAATACCGCGATCTCGGCATCGTCGACGCCACCAATCGCAAAGTGCTGGCGCACGTCATCCGCGCCACCGAATCCTGCCCCGGTCCCGGGGGATATCATACCCACGACCTCGAATTCCAGATGAACTACGTACTGCGCGGCTGGACCCGGGTGGAATTCGAAGATATCGGCGAGGTGCGCTTTGAGGCCGGCGATAGCTGGTGGCAACCGCCCAACATCAAGCACGAAGTGCTCGACTTTTCTGACGATTTCGAGGTGATCGAGATCTGCATGCCGGCGGACTTCCCGACGGAAGACGCGCAGCGCTAGGGGGTGTGCGGATAACTCATGGGTAGACTCGACGGCCGCGTCGCAGCGGTGACGGGCGGCGCTTCGGGTATTGGCGAAGCGATCGTTAGGCTCTTTGCCGAAGAGGGCGCCCGCGTCGGTTTTGCCGATCTCGATGGCGACCGGGGTGGCGCGGTGGAGAAGGAGGTGCGCGCGCGCGGCGGAGAAGCGCTCTTCGTGCCGACCCGCGTCGAACGCGAATCCGAGGCGGCTGGCTTCATCGAGCGCACCGCAGCGCACTTCGGCCGACTGGACATCCTGGTAAACAACGCCGGCATGCGCCTCTACCAGGACGTCACGCAGGCCAGCGAAGCGAACTGGGATCAGATCTGGGGCGTGAATGTCAAGGGGTATGCCTTCTGCGCCAAGGCGGCGATCCCGCTGATGCAACGCCAGGGAGCCGGCAGCGTCGTCAACATCGCTTCCAACAGCGCCTTCATCGCCAGCGCCAATGCGGCGCTGTACGACACCACCAAAGCAGCCGTGACCGGGCTGACCAGAGCCATGGCGCGCGACCACGCCGAACAAGGCATCCGCGTCAATGCGCTGTGTCCGGGGCCGACCCTGACCCCCTTCCACCAGCGCCGCGCCGCAGCGGCCGGGATGGCACTCGAAGCCTTCGCCGAGGAGGTGGGGCAGCCGACGATGCTAAAGCGGCCCGCGGCACCGCGCGAGATCGCCGCCTGCGCCCTGTTCCTGGCGTCGGAAGAGGCTTCGTACGTAACCGGCTCCTGCCTGGTAGCCGACGGGGGCGAATCGGCCAGCGGCAGCAACCGGCCGATGCAAACTGCGTCTGAGGGAGCCTGACGCGCCTCTCTAAAGCAGAAGATGCGCTGCCAGCGGTAAATTGCGATCCAAACGTCCTGCACATGGCAAAGGAGTGTTCCTCGATGATCGACGCCACAACGGGCATCGCACGCATTCTCAAGCGGGAAGGCGTGGAGTGGGTTTCCACCTTTCCCGTCTGCAAGGTCAACAACGCGCTGGGCCGCGAAGGCATCCCGATGGTCATGATGCGGGATGATCGCTACGCCATTGCCGTGGCCGACGCCTATTCGAGAATTACCGGAGGGAATCCCATCGGTGTCTGCACCGTCCAGGGCGGGCTCAATGCCGCCGGGCTGCAAGTGGCCTACGCCGGCCTGGCCCAGGCCTACGAAGACAATTCCCCGGTGCTCTGTATCACGGATGGATTGGCCATCGGCGGCAGCGAGCATTCGCACTTCGACTTGGGCACCAGTCTCAAGTCCGTCGCCAAGTGGTACGGGTATATCGACAAGCCGGAACGCGTGCCCGAATTCATGCGCCGCGCCTTCACCATGCTGCGCACCGGCCGGCCTGGCCCGGTCATCATCGCCCTGCCGGAATCGGGCGGGGAGTACGAGGAAAGGGCGGATCCGTACCAGCCGGTCAAGGGATGGAAATCGCAACCCGATCCGGCGGATGTCGCGACCGCGGTCGAATTGCTCGGCGAGGCCCGACATCCCCTCGTCTATGCGGGCGAGGGCGTCATCTACGCCGATGCCGCAGCCGAACTCAAGGCCTTTGTCGAGCTGGCGAAACTGCCCGTTATCACCACGCTCAAGGCCAAGGGCGCCTTCCCGGAGGACCATCCGCTGTCCGTCGGGGTGCGCGGCGATCAAACCATCGAGTACCTCGAAAAAAGCGATCTGATCTTCGCCATCGGATCGAGTCTGTCGCCGGGCCGTTTCAGCCACCGCATTCCCGCCGCGGCCGACAAGACCATCATCCACGTCAATATCAGCGAACTGGATCTCAACAGGATCTTCCCCACCGCCCACGCGCTGATCGGCGATGCGAAATTCGCGCTCCAGGCCCTGACCGACGAACTGGCGGACCGAACGGGGGGCAAGGGCCGTGCTGCCGGTGATCTAGCGGCTGCAATCAAGGCGTCCCGGGAGGCGGCGCTCGCACCCTACCTGAAAGCGATGGCATCCGCTGAAAAGCCCATCAATCCCTATCGCGTCTACGGCGAACTGATGCGCGTGCTCGATCCGCACAACTCCTTCCTGACGCATGAGTCGGGCAATACGCGCGATCAACTCAGCACCATCTACACTACTCTCATCCCGCGCGGCTTTCTCGGCTGGGGCAATGTATCATCGCTGGGTTTCAGTCTGGGCGCCGTCGTGGCGGCCAAGCTGGCGCATCCCGAACGCTACGCCGTAGCCGTGACCGGCGAAGCCGGACTGGGTTATATGATGGGCAACCTCGAAGTGCCCGTGCGCGAAAATCTGCCCGTCACCATCGTCCATATCAGCAACGGCGGCTTCGCCGGGTACGGTCCGGGTTTCTGGGGCGAGGGGCACGATCCGTACACCCACAAAGTCATGGGCTCGGACGAGGTCAATATGTCCAGGGCCATCGCGGAGTTCGGCTATTACACCGAGCGGCTCGACGAGCCCGGCCAGATCGCCGCTGCGCTCGAACGCGCCCTGGCAGCCAATGACAGCGGCCGGTCGGCCTATCTGGAATTCATCTGCAGCCAGTTTCCCGTCTATGGTGCGTGGGCCCTCTGAGCACATGCAATATGGCGAGTGCAAGCGCGCGATTTATGAATCGAGATCTTTTTCGTCAAAAAGCTCTCGAGGGGTTCGAAACCCCGGCGCCTTTCCCAGTCCTTCATAGAGTTTTTTTTCCACCTGGCGAATCTTGGTGAACTGAAAAAGAGATATACCAAGTCGGCCTTTCGTTTTTTTACGCCCACGCAAATCGCATTTACGAGTTGAATTCACCGAAGATTTAAATATGAAAATTAAATCTTTATCTGGTAGTTTGCCTCATACCTTAGTGCTGGCCGGGCTTACGTGTGGCCTCGGTGTCTGGGGTTTCTTTAAGATAATGACAGCCTTTATGCCTTATGACGATGAAGGCATGCTCATCTATGCGCTAAAGAATTTTTTTGACGGCAACATATTATACGATGAACTCACCACACAATATGGGCCTGGCTTCTTTCTGATCAATGGATGGATCATGAACATTTTCCGATTGATGCCGACACACGATCACACCAGATTGCTTTCCTTGGCATATTGGCTCATAGGTAGCCTGTTGCTGGCAATAAGCGTTTTTCGGTTGAATCGAAATATTTTGACTTCTGCCATCACGCTATTAATCAGTTTTATCATCAGTTCGGTCATTATCAATGAACCGGGTCACCCGCAGGCATTGATGTACGCCTTAATCAGCCTATTCGTGCTTGGCATAACTTTCTCACCGAAAACGATGGTTTTTTTCCTGCTTGGAATCATTTCTGGCCTTTGTATTATGGTTAAAATAAACATTGGAATATACATGGTTTTAGCAACTGGGTGGACGATCCTCAGATTTCTCCCACCAAATATATTAGTCAAGAGCATATTAATCTTTTTGGGCTTGTGCCTCATGGCCCTGCCGGCAGTATTAATGTATTCTAAACTGTCTAACGCTACCTACTTACTCTACATGCTGATTTCGACAATCGGCATCATGAACTTAATTATTGTCTCTCTCCGGCAACTAAAAAACCGCTTGCCTTTCACAGCCGGATTTTGGTTCCTGGGTGGACTTGTTTTAGCCTGTGCAGGTATCCTAATCTCATCTCTCAAAAATGGAATGAGTCTCTCCGGATTATATGAGGGTTTGATCAATCAGCACATCTCCTTTTCCCAAACGTTTTGGTTTGAGCCGCCCATCGATCTAAAGATGGCTTTCAATGCCCTTATTTCTTTTGCTTTCTGTATATTTTTATCCTACGTCTATTACAATGACCGATATAAAAATTACTTTTCAGAAAAAAGCTTAAAATTTCTGGGCGCGAGCTTCGCATGCATTAAAACGTTATTTCTTTTGAGCATCATAGCGCTAACCGTAATCATCCCCGAATTTCGCCAACCGATATTGATCATTTTTTATTCGTGGTCCTGGATATTTTTATTTCTTGGAAAGGGCCACAAATGTTCTCATAGCGAGTTTTTTATTAAATATTTCCTCTTGTCATTAGCGACGCTTTTATTTCTCATCGCATTCCCCGTTGCCGGTAGCCAGATGAGCTGGTCTACAATATTGCTCGTGCCCATAATCGCCCTACTATTGTTTTACTGCATGCGTTGGCTGATTGCTTACATAGAGGATGCCGGAAATTATAAAGTGCCCGAAAAACTTGCTTCGGCCATCCTGGTAGTATTCATTTTTTTCTTCGTAACGTGGCAAATACAACGCAACGAGCATCGCTATCACAATAATCAGGCCTCATCAATTCTAAAGGGTTCGTCATTGCTCAGGCTACCTGACGCTTCGAGAACCGTAAATGAGCAACTAGTGCTCTACATCCGGGAAAACGCTAAATATTTGCTAACCTTGCCAGGCATGTATAGCTTTAACGTGTGGTCGGGCATCGAGTCACCGACGCTTAAAAATCAAACGAATTGGCCTTTTGCGTTTGATGAAGCAAAGCAGCGGGAAATCGTCGATAAAGTCTCTGCCTTAGAAAAGGTGCTCATCCTCTACGGAAAAAATGGAATGATGTTTTGGAACAAACAGGGCAAAACGCAACCGAGTCTCATTGTCAGTTACATGCGTGATCACTTTGTTGTCGTTAAGGCCATAGGAGGATTTGATATCCTCGCAAAAGCATCGGAAATTGAAAAAATAAATCGTTGAAGAAAATTCACTTTTTTAACGCATTTGTGTTAGAATCCGCCGAGGGGTTTTTTGTTCTGATATGCATGAATACCACCTTTTAATCTTCCTAGAATAACCGTTTGCGAGCAGTAAGATAATGCCCAAAATGATAAATATTCACGTCCTCATTCCCGTTTACGACGATTGGGAATCCTCAATTCAATTGCTGAAGCTCATTGACGATGAACTGTCGCACTATGCCAAAGACATATGCATCCGAATTACCATTGTCAACGATGGCGGCGGCAAAAAAAAATTTACCGACGATGACCTTGATCTAAAAAATATAGCTGGCATTGAGATTGTTCATTTGTTGAAAAACATGGGCCATCAGCGCGCGATAGCCATCGGCTTATGCCACCTTCAAGAAAGTAAAGATTTCGACGCCGTTCTCGTCATGGACGGAGATGGTGAAGACACCCCCGAAGGGGTCTTAGCACTTATAGATAAATACGTGGAATGCAAAGGGGAATATTCAGTTTTTGCTAAAAGGAAAAAGAGAAAGGAGAACTTCGGCTTTAAGTTCTACTATAAAATCTATCAAATCCTGCATCGGATTCTTACCGGCTATGCCATCGAGGTGGGCAACTTTAGCATCGTCCCGTCACAACATATAAGCCAGTTGACGGTCGGCGCTGAGCTATGGAACCATTACGCTGCATCCGTTGTGATATTTAAAATTCCGAGAAAACTCATTCCCATCGATCGCGGCGTCCGCTTGCAGGGGCAATCTAAGATGAATTTTATATCCCTTGCCATACATGGAATGAGTGCGATCTCTGTCTATAATGAAAAAATAGTTGTCCGGCTACTGACGTTCGGCGTCGTGCTCCTCGTTGCATTAATGGCAGCGCTTTTAACCATACTTGGGATCAAGTTCTTTACTGAGCTCGCAATTACCGGATGGGCGACCAATGCGTTTGGGCTAACACTTTTATTGTTGTTGAACTTCATAACCTTTCTGCTCATTATTTCCATTTCTACGCTTAACGAACGTTCTAAAATGAATGTGCTCCCCATACAAAATTACCATTTCTTTATAGCCGCCAAAGAGGATTTAGGATGTGGCAAGCGATAGATTCCAATACCCTGGTCAAGAGTTAGAAATTTTTGCCAAGGCACGGACGTGGAAGAAGTATTTTACTGCCCTGATATATCCTTATATCAAAGGCCACGTTCTAGAGGTGGGCGCTGGAACGGGCAACAACACCAAATACCTTTATAGGGAATCGTGTCAGAAGTGGGTGTGCCTTGAACCCGACCAAAGCCTTGCCGCTTCGTTAACTGCAGCCCTTAAATCTCACGGATTAACTTACTGCGAACCACGCCTGGGAACGCTAGACGTATTCGCTGAGACGTGCGTTTTTGACACCATTATCTATATCGACGTTTTAGAACATATCAGAGGTGATAACGAGGAGATAAAAAAGGCTTTAAAGTTATTGAAACGAAACGGGCATTTGATCATTTTGAGCCCTGCACACAACTGGCTTATGACCCCGTTTGATGAGGCGATTGGACACTGCCGCCGATATAACAAATCGATGCTAAAAAAACTATTGCCTCCCACCGCTGAGATTATTCGGCTCGATTACCTGGATTGCGCGGGGCTGCTGGCAAGTATAGGAAATAAACTGTTGCTAAAAAGCAGCATGCCGACAGAAGGGCAAATTTTTTTTTGGGATAGAGTCCTGGTTCCCGCCTCAACAATCCTCGATCGGCTGATATGGCATAGGGCGGGTAAGTCTATCTTATCTATCTGCCGGAAAAGCGAATAAAAAATTATGCGCTCGTTTCCAGGGCCAGAAAAACCTGGAAGATAGCTTTTGCATTTCCCGTACTTTCAACTTTTCGCGCTTCGCTGCAATTAGTAGCTTAATTGCACGAACCTATAGAGATCGATCGTTTTCCTAATTTATTTCTCTCTGGCGAGCGAGTTCCATCCGGTAGACCTGGGGGTTACCCGGATGGAGCATTCGATTGAGTAGACTACAGCGATTACAAATGGTGCGGGTTTATTAGGTCTGGCTCATCTTTTCATAATTTAGTGCCAGGGTAAATCACCCCTAAAACTGTCCGTATCCTTGTTGTTGGACAGAGCAAATTAAGCGGTTGGAGCTGAGTGTAACGCATCGGCTTTACCGCCCTCTAGGGGTTGTAGCATGCCCCAATGATTTGCAAGTCATTCAAGCAGGTCAAGCAACTCTTCATGCGCGCCAGCAAGAGTCCTTCACCTCATCCCCTCGAAGTAGGCATCCTCCCCCCCGGGAAACGCGCGCACGGGCGCGTTGCGGGCACCGGAGGCGGGCCAGTCCGGGGGCCAGGCGCGGCGCCGCTCGAATTCCTCGGCCCGCACCAGGTGGTTCGGGTCCTCGGCGCGATGGGTGAAGAGCAGGCCGTCCAGGTGGTCGTGCTCGTGATGGTATAGGTGCGCCTCCCAGCTCCGGAATTCCCGTCTGAGCGGCTTCCCTTTTTCGTCCAGCCCGGTGACGGTCACCGCCGCCGGGCGGCCGATGTAGGCCATCATGCCGGGCACGCTCAGACAGCCCTCCCAGCTCCAGAGCC
>CAXFTV010000148.1:0-7336 GCA_964005845.1 uncultured bacterium | reverse complement strand
TTTAGCCATTGGCAAAGCCGCCGCAAAATGCATTTTGCGGCGGCTTTGCCAATGGCTAAACAAAAGCACCGCATTGCTTAATTTTCTCCCTCAACCGGCGGCGCCCTCCCGTTCTCCAATTGAAGCTTGAAACCCCTCCCGCCAGCGTCGACCCGAGGCTCACCCTACTAACTAAGAATTCCCCCCTCAGGATCATCTTGACAGCAATTATTCAGGGCCATACGTTGATTTTATAGATATGCCCACTTTAGCTGCCGACGAACTCAGAGAAGTAACCACTACCGCTTTTCGCCGCGTCCACGTCCCCGAACAGGATGCCAGGCTGATTGCAGATTTGCTTGTCCAAGCCAATTTGGCCGGCCACGACTCCCACGGCGTCGTCCGCATTCCCTCTTATATTGAGGCCGTCAAGAATGGGCAAATCCGTCCCGGCACCGAAATTAAAATTAGCGAAGAGACCTCCACCTCGGCATGCCTGAGAGGCGGTGATAATTTCGGGCAAGTCGTCTTGAAACGGGGTGCCGAGCAGGCATTGGAAAAATCTGCGCATTCACCCATAAGCATGGTGACAGTAACTGATTATTCGCACTGCGGACAACTGGGCACCTACGCCCAGATGCTGGCAGCCGAAAACCGCATTGGGATGGTGTTGCTTGGCAAGCAACGGGGGGTAGTCGTGCCTTGGGGTGGACGACGGGGACGCCTCTACCAGAATACCCTGGCCCTTGCAATTCCCAGCCGCAAGCCCTTTCCCCTTGTCCTGGATATGGCGACCAGCATTGCCCCCTTTGGCAAAATCCTGCTGCAGCAAGCCCGCAACGAGCCCTGCCCAGCGGGCTGGATCATCGATGCCGAAGGCAATCCCAGCACAGACCCCCACCTGAATTTCTCCGGTGGGGAGGGAGGTATACTGCCTCTGGGTGCTCCTCTGGCGGCCCAAAAAGGCTCGGGTTTGAGCTTTTTCCTGGGCCTTCTAGTCACCGCCCTTTCCGGCTGCAGCAGCGCAGGGGAGGGATCTTTGATCATTGCCATGAATCCCACTATCTGTACGACCATGGAATGCTTTCTCGATGAGGTCGACAGCTATATAGAATACCTGCACGAAACGCCTCCGGCCCCGGGCTTCGAGCAAGTATTGGCCCCTGGCGAGCGCTCTTATAACGAAACTCAGCGCCGACTGCGGGAAGGGATTTACGTTGAACCGGAAACCTGGGCAAGAATCCAGGCGCTGGCCGTAGCCCCTTGTTGATCGGATGACTTCAAAGAGTTTCATGGCCAGGACCTTTGCCACCCTCAATAAATCCAAAAACCTTTCAAAGTAACCGGCCCTACTTGCGCCGGAGTAGCAAGCACTTTAACTTAAAAAAATAGATTTACTCCGATTGCAACTTAAATTGGGGATTCGACTAAATTATGGAAATTATAATTTCTCTTCTTACTCTCGAGGTAGGGGCAAGCATTTTAATGTTGGGGGCATTGGCCCTCATCCTTCGCTCATTTCGTCTCTATTTAAAAAAATCAAGCGAACTCCAGCCCAAGCTTGCTAAAGTTGACAAAGAACTAACTCGGCTACGAGAAACAATCGGACCTAAAAAAAAGACCATCAACGAGCTCAACAAAGCCATAAGCCCACTGCGCGAGAAAGAGCAAGAGTTCGATGCTTTTTTTCAGGCACTCCGACAAATCGAACTCGACCAAGAAAAAGAGGAGGTCGCAGAAGAGCGCGAAACCAGTGCCGCAATAAAGAGAAATTTGCAACGGCGAAGCATGGGTTTTGGAGCCGATGGCAACTAATAAAATGGATTTCCGCCTTTAAAAATGCCCCCCTTGGACTTTTCCTACCTCCCCACCTTAAACGCCTGCCTAAATGCCCTCAGCACAGTTTTTTTATCCTTTGGTTATCTGCGCATACGACGGCGCCAAAGGACTTCGCATAGGCGGTGGATGTCGGCGGCATTGATATCTTCTGCCCTTTTTCTCATTTCTTATCTGATATACCACTACAATGTCGGCTCGGTGCCCTTTCCCTACCACGGTTGGCTCCGAATCCTGTATTTTACCATCCTCATTCCGCACATTATTCTGGCAGCCGTGATGGTACCTTTTATTCTCCTTGCAGTCTGGCATGCCTGGAAAAGGAAATTTGACAGGCACAAGCGCTTAACCCGCTGGGTATTTCCGGTTTGGATGTTTGTCTCTTTAAGTGGTGTCGTTATTTACCTGATGCTATATCACCTCTAACCCCCCCCACTACCCGGTTGGTTTCGAATCGCCAGGTAACTAATACTGGCCTAACCCCCCGGCCGCCGGGAAACGATCAGAACCGATCCAACCGTAGTACAAGTGGTCCAGATGAGTGCAATTAAGAGAGCAAAGAGAAAATCCGGATTGACAGCTAGGCTGGAAAGGGGCTCGTAAAAGGCATAGCGGATTGCGGTCATGCCATAGCTAACGGGATTAAAAGCTATCACCCAGTGTAGCCATGCAGCCGAATCTTCGGGCGGAAATAGGGCTCCCGACAACAGCCAAAGCGGAATTAACACTACGCTCATGATTGCATGATAACCCGCCGTGCTGTCCACTACCCAGGCGATTATGAAACCTAAACCAGTGAAACCCAGACCGACCAGAAAAAAAAGAAATAAAAGATTAATCGCGCGCCCCAAGGCAAGCTCAATCCCTGCAAAAGGGGCAAAGAATAGGAATATGCACGCTTGTATCAGAGCAATAAATGTTCCTCCAAGCAATTTGCCCAGGACCATGCTAAGGCGCGAAATTGGGGCCACCAAAACCCCTTGCAAAAATCCAGCCGTCCGATCCTCGATCAAGGTAATCGTAGAAAATATAGCCGCAAAAAGCAGCAGCATGAGGACTATGCCGGGATAAAAATATTGGAGATAGGTGATCTCAGTAGAGAATGCGTTAAAGCTAAAGGAAAATCCAGACCCCATGAACAGCCAAAAAAGCAAGGGCTGGGCTAGGCTACCAACGAGACGGGTAGGTTGGCGCAGAAAGCGGACCAGTTCGCGCCGACACAGCACGACCACCCCATTCATCAGAATTGTTCCTCCGAGCTCAGGTGTTTGCCGGTAAAATGAACAAAGACATCGTCGAGAGAAGGGTGTGATAGAGTGAGTTTTTTGAAGCGGTTTTTGAACCTCTTCCTCAATTCATCCAGACTAATCGAGTCCGGGAGGGTCAACCGCAGGGCACTATCTACGAGCTGTCCTTCCAGGTGCAGAAATTCCCGCAACTCATCTCTTAAATTCTCTAAATCGTCTCCCTCAATACTCAAGACCTCGCTACCGACCTGGCACTGCAATCGACCTGGCCGGTCAAAAGCCAGCAGATTTCCCCGGTCCAGAATGGCAACTCGGTCGCAACCCTCGGCTTCATCTAGCAGATGAGTCGAGACCAAAACCGTCAGGGAGTTCCTAGACCGCAATGATTCTATGGTGCCCCAGAACTCTTGACGCGCAACGGGATCCAGGCCCGACGTGGGTTCATCCAGAATGAGGAGGCGGGGCAGGGGCAACAAAGCTTTAGCTAGTTCGACGCGGCGCGCTAACCCCCCGGACAGGGTCTCGACCGCAGCATCACGCCATTCACACAGGTCCATTTCCCTGAGGATACTTTCGATACGATGTTTGAGTTGTTTGCGAGGTATGCCATAGAGCAGCCCGGAGGCCTTGAGATTTTCGCTCACCTTCATCTTGGCATCAAGAGCGGGATTCTGAAAAACCACTCCTAAATTGCGCCGTGCCGCATGCGGATTTCTGACTAGGTCGAAATCCCCGATCCGCACCGACCCACAAGTGGGACGCAGACTTGTGGTGAGGATGCTCAAGAGGGTGGACTTGCCGCTGCCATTGGGACCCAGAAATGCAACCATTTCTCCAGCGTTAATATCTAATGAGATTTTTTTCAGTGCTTCCTTAGGAGGGCTTTTGCGCGTACCAGGGTAGGTATGGGAAAGCTTTGATATACCAATTATAACCTGGGATGCCACTTATCCTGCCTCATTTTTTGGGGATCGCTATCAATGGGATCTGGATCGCCGGCAAATCTGTCGATTGCGCGGAGAAAATAGCCAAGGCAAGATAAAAGTAATCTCAGCAACCGTCAAGGATGACAGCCAGAACGGGTAAGGGGAGTCTGTGGAGACTCCCCTTACCGATTTAACTACTGCTGCTCTACGCGTTCGCCGCCGCCGTTTTACTCGCGTTAGAGGTAACCGGGATAATCTGCTCCCAGGCTGTGCATAGAGTGCCCATCAAATGAAGGGCTTCGCCTATGGCCTTTTGATCCAGGAGATTGTTGCCCCTGATCAAACGCGTGTAAATATACAGGTATAACCTTTCCAGATTTAGGGCGATTTCCGTTGCCCCTTCAATACCCGAATTTTTGTCCAGTGAATCGGCTAACTGCAGCACGATTTCCTGAGCTTGAATAATCTTTGCCCCCTTGCCGATCATGTCCCCGGCCTCGATGAGGACCAAGGCCTCTTCCATACAGCGAATGGCTTTTTCGTACAGCATCAAGAGCAGATTTCCCTTATCCGCCGCCAACGACGCACTCCAGCCAGTTGTCCGTAGCGGAGTTTCTGCGTCGAGTCCTTTAACTGCATTTGCATTTTTCCCGACCATCCTTGGCCTCCTTTTCTTGTAGCGCTCTTTCTTCCCTGTAGCAGGCTCTCTTTGTCCAAGATCCCACTTTGAAAAATACGGCAGGTAGAGAAGTTCTCTTAAAATATCCGTCGGCAATGGGCTTTGGAGACAGCGAAGATTTTGAGAGAACTTTTTCAAATCCCCGGAAGAATTTTTACCATCCAAACCTAAAAAAATACTTCTGCTAGGGATTTTGAGTTAATCTAACCTCCCCTCTATTTAATACTACATAATATTAAGTGATATCATAATCTATCTATCGACCGATTTCGATTTGGCTTTAAGCCTTTTCTTCTCCAGTTTTGCAAGCTATATTTTTCTTTTAACAGCAACTCCTGACACTGGAGGTAAAAGAGATGCCCGGCGAAAACCCCGACCAAAAATTGAAAGACCTGATTTCTTCGATGCCCGATAAAATTCCCGCCGAGAGTCAGGAGGTTTTCCTGCAACGGGATGGGTTCGGACGAACCCCGATGGCTTATGACTTTAAACACCCACGCCAAATAAACAAAGACCAGGAACGCATAATTGAGAGCATTCACGAACAATTTGCCCGGCTCATCTCCAGTTCCCTGGCCAGTACTTTGCGCATGGTCATCCAGGCGGAATTAGCTTTTGCCGATCAAGTCTCACACGGAGAGTTTCTGCAATCCATTCCAGTCCCTTCAACGGCCTACAGTTTCAAGATCGCTCCTCCCGGCGGGGGTGCGGTGCTGAATCTAGCCCCGGAATTGGTCATGTCCATTATCGACCGCTCTTTGGGAGGTAAGGGAAAGGTTTTTGCCAGCGACCCCCACACCCTTACAAAAATAGAAATGAATATTATTAAAAACCTGGTCAACCAGGTTTTTACCGATCTAGAAGCCGCATGGGAAAATATCCTGTCCATCCAGATCAGCGATGTCGCCCTCGAAACAAATCCCGAATTCATCCAGGTCGCACCCCCATCTGACCAGGCCTTTCTCGTTGGTTTCGAAACTAATTCAACCAACGTCTCCGGCCTAATCCAACTTTGCTATCCCCTCCTTACCCTGGACAAATTGCTGGCCCAAACGGCTTCGCGAAAAAAACAAAAGGGGCCCCAAGCCGAGAATTCCGCCCAAACAATCCCTACCCCCCCCCAGGGGCTCGACAAAATGAAGGTACCGGTAGCCATTCGCATAGCCCAAGGCGAACTGCCCCTGGAGGAAGTAGCCAATCTGCAAAAAGGGGATATTATAAAATTAGACACGGCAAAAGGAGAAGCCGCTGTGGTTCTAATTGGCAACCGAGCAAAATTTCTTGGTCGTCCCGGACTTAGGGGGAAAAAGCGCGCCGTGGAAATCATCCGGGAACTTTCTCCAGAGGAGGAAGAGCGCCACCGCTGATTCTTTTTCTTTTTTGAACTAGCGGAATGGTTAGATTTGCCGATAATGATAGAGAACCTCAAATACACATTTCGCTAGCACGCCAATGGATTCTGCGACGAGCCTCAATAGCCGATTCGGCAAAACTCTCCCCTTTTTGGGCATTTGCTTTGCCGCGGGGTTTGCCATTGCCCTGTGGCGCCAGGGGGTCCACTTTATCCTGACGGTGACCCTGGGCATCAACCTGGGCATGGTGCTTCTCGGCCCCTATGCCGCTGCCGCCCTCTACCCTTTGCGCCTGAACTTCGCCTGGGGAGGCCATTTGCGGGTCTTGCTCTGCTTATTGCTGGCAACGTCCACAGTTTTGATCTTAGCCTACTTTTTCACCTGGTCCTTCCTCGAATTCCTCATGGCCTGCACAACCGCCATCGCCGGCACTCTACTCGGCCACGACGCAGCTCTGGCAGTGCTCAAACTCAAATCTACAAGAGGGGCCAAGCTGGATTTTTGGATGATGGTCTACTTCCCCGCGGCAACTTGCATGGCCATTTTAGGTGGATATAGCATCCTTGGCTTTAGCGCCGGCCTTTACCGAATTGTCTGCTCTCTAATCGGCTAATTTTATGTCGGGTTCTCTGGCAAAAAAACTGGCTGAGCACCTGGATTCGTTAATCCTGGGGCCACCCACATTCGACGATCTGGGCGATCTGCCCAATATGGTAGTTTATCCGCTCTTCCCCTCATCCCTGTCCCCCGAGCCCCCCAAGATAATTACCCTCTCCGAAGGTCTGCGCTATGGGTTGCGTCTCAGCGACACAGGCCAGGTCGACAAAGCCCACGTTGACAACCCCCTTGGCACAACCATCCTTGCCGGTGAATCCGACCTGCTTTTGGGTGCAACCCAATTGCGGTCCATGCAGTTCAGCTGCTTGATCCGTCCCAACAACCGCACCTCAGTTCCGGTCAGCTGTGTCGAGGAAGGCCGCCCCACCGAGCGCCAAGCCCCATTTGAACGCACCGATTCCAGTCCCTGGTCTTTGCGCTCTTACAAAATCGAACAAATGGCCCATCATGGAGAACCTATCCAATTAAGAGTCTGGAAGAAGGTAAATAGTTACCTGGAAAGAGCCGGCGCATCTTCCAAGACAAAGAGTATTCATGCAGTATACCAACACTTTGCCACAGAACTGGACAATCTCAGTTGCCTATTTCCCCGGACCAGTGGGCAGACGGGTGCTGTTTGCGCTGTGGGTTCCAACTTATATGCCGAATTCTTTTCCGATCCCGAACTCCTCGAAGACCGCTATGATCACTTTTTGCGCA